>NZ_FTMT01000045.1:0-3577 GCF_900156015.1 Chryseobacterium sp. RU33C
CACAACATTCATCATCCATCATCCATCATTTATCATTTATCATTTATAACTCCTCCCCTAGCCCTGATAGAAATGGTTACCCCGCAGCTTGCGTGAAGAGTCGGTGGGTCGGAACGTGGGAAACCCTTCGACTTCGCTCAGGGCGACAGCCTGGGAGAGCATGGCGCGAGGAGTAGGAATGGAGACCAGGAAAAAGATCCCCCAAAAAAGTTGGAGAGTTCGAGGGTGAGAGGGTGAGAGGGTTGGTAAGAAATAGAGAATTATACTCTTAAGGGTGAGAAGGTGAGAGTATGAAATTATAGTTACCATATATATGATGATATTCGGGTTTGAGAAACAGTTTATGGTGAATGATTCACCTTTTCAACTATAACAATAGATGTAATAATGATAAAAAGAGGCTAACATTTTTTTTGATTGCTTACATTTGTAGTGCATTCCGGTTTCTAAGGAATGAAATGAGTTTTATATATGATAGACAGAAAATATAAGGAGACGGTTCATACAGATAAAAACCACTACGAATATATTACAGTAACACATGACGAAAACAAGGTCAGAATCTATACTTTGAAAAATGGATTAAAGGTTTTTCTTGCTCAGAATTTTGATGCGCCAAGAATACAGACCTTTATTCCGGTAAGAACAGGAAGTAATAATGATCCTTCTGATAATACAGGATTGGCGCATTATCTCGAACATATGATGTTTAAAGGAACATCTAAAATCGGGACTCAGAACTGGGAAAAGGAAAAAGAGCTTCTTGATCAGATTTCAGCTTTGTATGAAGAACATAAGGCAGAACAGGACTCTGAAAAGAAAAGGGAAATCTATAAAAAGATAGACGAAGTTTCGCAGGAAGCCAGCCAATATGCTATTGCCAATGAATATGACAAAGCAATTTCTTCTCTGGGAGCAAGTGGCACCAATGCGCATACCTGGTTTGATGAAACGGTTTACAAAAACAATATTCCGAACAATGAACTTGAAAAATGGCTTAAAATAGAAAAGGAAAGATTCTCTGAAATTGTTCTTCGTCTTTTCCATACTGAGCTGGAATCGGTATATGAGGAGTTCAACAGAGCGCAGGACAATGACACAAGACTTGTGAGCTATGAACTGATGGATGCTCTTTTCCCCACTCATCCTAATGGGCAGCAAACAACGCTGGGAAAACCGGAACATCTGAAAAATCCATCCATGAAAGCTATTCATAAGTATTTTGATGAATATTATGTTCCCAATAATTATGCTATGGTATTGGTGGGAGACCTTGATTTTGATGAGACGATCCGATTAATCGATCAGTATTTCGGAACTTTACCTTATAAGGAGCTTCCTGTAAAAACACCCATTACTGAACAGCCTATTACAGAAGTTGTAGTGAGAACGGTAAAAAGCCCTACTACTCCACGTACTCAGCTTGCGTGGAGAACAGACAGCTATGGAACAAGAGAAGCAATGCTGGCTGATGTGGTTGCGAATATCCTCAGCAACAGAGGGGAAGCAGGATTACTGGATCTGCATATTAATCAGACCCAGAAGATGCTTTGGGCTCAGGCTTTTTCTGTAGGATTAAGACAGTATGGATATTTTTCCATCGTTGCAGTTCCTAAGGAAACACAGACTCTGGAGGATGCAAAGAATATGGTACTGGATGAAATTGAGCTGATCAAGAAAGGAGATTTTCCGGACTGGACGCTGCCAGCCATTATCAATGATTTCAAACTTCAGAGAATGAAAGGTCTTGAAACCGCCGAAGGTCTTGCCACCAATCTTTACGATTGCTATATAAAAGGAAGAACCTGGGAAGAGGAACTGAATGAAATGGATGAATATGCTGCTTTCACCAAAGATGACGTCGTAAATTTTGCCAATGAGTTTTTCAAAGAAAACTATGTGGTTGTCAATAAAGAAAAAGGGGTGAATGACAAATTGATCAGGGTTGAGAATCCCGGAATTACTCCTGTTAAAATCAACCGTGATAATCAATCGGAATTTTTAAAAGAGATTCTGGCGGATAAAACTGAAGATATTAAACCTGAATTTATTGATTATCAAAAAGAGATCATCACGGATCAGCGTAACGGAAAGAAATTAAGCTTTGTAAAGAATAAGTATAACGATATTGCTCAGGTACATTTTATTTTCCCTTTTGGAAGTGATAATGACAGAGATTTAGGAATTTCTACTCAGCTTTTGCAGTATCTGGGAACTGATACCCTTTCACCGGAGGATTTAAAAAAGGAATTTTTCAAAATCGGAATCAGCAATGATTTTAAAACCACGAACAACCAACTGATCATATCCCTAAGCGGACTGGAAGAAAATATAGAAAAAGGAATTGCTCTTCTTCAGCACTGGATGCATGATGTACAACCTGATCAGGAAATCTATAATCAGTTTGTGGGCACAGTACTGGAAAACCGAGAGGCCATCAAGAAAGATAAAAACCGTATTATAACGGCATTGAACAATTATACGAAACTGGGCAGCAACTCACGTTTTACAGATGTCATTTCTAAAGAAGAACTTGAAAACAGCAATTCTGAAGTATTCACAGACAGAATGAAAAAGCTTTTCCAATATCCTTATCAGATATTCTTCTACGGTAAAAACTTTGAGAACTTTAAAGAATACATCGGTCATTATATAAGGCCTGAAAGTCTTCAGATCCCGGAAGCCAAGCAATATCCGGAACCAGAAACGGGAGGAAAGGTGAATTTCATCAACTACGATATGGTTCAGATGGAAATGAGCAAGATTGGTAAAGGAAACGAGGTGAATCCGCTTCATTTCGGAAAGATCAATGTTTTCAATGAATATTTTGGAAGAGGATTGTCTTCTATTGTTTTCCAGGAGATGCGGGAAAGTAAGAGTCTGGCCTACTCTGCTTATGTTTCTTATGCTGCAAACTCTGAGCTGAACCATCCTGACTATGTGACTACTTATATCGGAACCCAGCCAGACAAGCTGATGATCGCTGTAGACACTCTGAATGAACTGATGAACGAACTTCCTGAAGTACCCATTCAGTTTGAAAATGCCAGAAATGCAGCGCTGAAACAGATTGCCTCCACAAGAGTTACCCGAAATAATATATTCTTCAATACCTTAAGATTACAGAAACTGAATATCTATCATGATTTCAGAAAGGATATTTATGAACAGATCAAGCAGCTGAAATTTGAGGATATCAACCATTTTTATAAGACAGAAGTTCAATCAATACATTTTAACACGGCCATTATCGGCAAGAAAGAGAATCTTGATATGAAAGCAGTCAACAAAATGGGAGCATTTAAAGAAGTAAGTCTTAAGGATATTTTTGGTCATTAAATAAACTGAGATTCTGTTAGACATTATCCCGAACTCCTATGTTTAAATAACAAGACACTATCCCACAAAGTGTGTAAATTAAAAAGTTAGGGCTTGGATTTTATAATCTGAGCCTTTGTTCAAAAATAAGCATAAACTGGTTAAGAACAATACCCCAATTTTGAATTGGCATTGTCCATTTTTTAGTAGCTTCTTTTAAAGCGAGATACACTGATTTCATGACGGCATCATCTGTAGG
>NZ_FTMT01000031.1:0-43491 GCF_900156015.1 Chryseobacterium sp. RU33C
GTTCTCAACCAATTTATGCTTATTTTTGAAGAAAGGCTCAGATTATAAAATCCAAGCCCTGACTTTTTAACTTACACACTTTGTGGGATAGTGTCATGTATTTACAGGTTTTTATCGTCTTCCAGTAATTCCTTGGCCTGGTATTCCTGAACCAGATCAATGGCATTGGAAATAACATCACTTAAAGCAGTAATAAATGTTCCTTCTTCAGCCATTCCCATGGCGTGTTTTAATGCTTCAATCTCTTTGGGAATAATCTCATAACTCACATCTCTGCCTGCAGAATTAATCCCATCAATAATCAATCCGTTAATTTCGTCTTCCGTTCTTCCACGAAGATGTTTTTCATTCCGGATGATAATATAATCAAACATTCGTCCTGCAATCTTTCCACATTCTCTGATATCGTTATCTCTTCGGTCTCCGACACCGGAAATAATACCTATTTTCTTGGTGGATTCTACGTTTTTCAGATAATCTTCAATGGCTTCGTATCCTGAAGGATTATGAGCAAAGTCAATCAGTACCTTAAAGTTTTTAAATTTAAAAATATTCAGTCTTCCCGGTGTGAGCTGAGCACTTGGAATAAAAGTTCTCAAAGAATTAGAAATATCTTCAATTCCGAATCCGTATAGATAACTTGCCAAACTGGCTGCCAATACATTTTCGATCATAAACCTGGCCTTTCCTTCCATGGTAATCGGGAAGTCTTTGGCTTTTCCTATTCTGATTTTCCAGTCTCCTTTTTTGATGGTTACAAAACCTTCTTCATAAACACAGGTGATCTTTCCTTCTTTGGCAAATTTTACAATATGAGGATTGTTTTCATCCATACTGAAAATAGCCACATTGGAATCGAGATCACTCACAATCTTCATAGAATATTCGTTGTCGGCATTTAAAACACTCCAGCCGCTTTTTTTCACGCTATCCAGTACAACACGCTTTACTTTGGTAAGATCCTTCAGACTGTGAATATCATTCATTCCCAAATGATCCTCCTCAATATTGGTCAAAACACCGATATCACATTGTGAAAAGCCAAGTCCTGAACGTAAGATACCGCCTCTTGCTGTTTCCAGCACGGCAAATTCTACGGTAGGGTCTTTTAAGATAAATTCTGCAGAAAGCGGTCCGGTAGTATCTCCTTTTGACAGCATGGTATTCTGAATATAAATTCCATCCGAAGTGGTAAATCCTACTCTGTAACCATTGCTTTTTACAATATGGGAAATAAGTCTCGTAGTTGTTGTTTTTCCATTGGTTCCCGTTACCGCAATGATTGGAATGGTAAAGGGTTTTCCCTGAGGATAAAGCATATCAACCACAGGTGCAGCTACATTTCTGGGTAGCCCTTCACTTGGAGCAAGATGCATTCTGAACCCCGGCGCAGCGTTGACTTCAATGATAGCTCCGCCACTTTCCTTTAAAGGCTGGGTGAGGTTCTCTGCCATCACATCAATACCGCAGACATCCAATCCGATAATTTTGGAAATTCTTTCAGCCATCGTGATATTTTCCGGATGCACCATATCAGTGACATCAATGGATGTTCCTCCCGTTGAAAGATTGGCTGTTGATTTCAGGTACACCACTTCTCCTCTTTGAGGAATGGTTTCCAGCGTGTACTGAAGCTTATCAAGTAATTCTACAGTATCTTTGTCCACTTCAATTTCGGTAAGGACATTTTCATGACCATAGCCTCTCCTTGGATCTTTGTTTTCTTTTTCAATAAGCTGCTGAAGGTTCAGTTCTCCATCTCCTACAACATGGGCAGGAACTCTTCTGGCAGCAGCCACCATTTTATTATTGATTACCAGTATACGGAAATCATATCCCGTAATGTATTTTTCAACAATTACTTTTCTTGAATATTTCTGAGCGTGTTCAAGACCTATCTTGGCAGCATCCCAATCGTTAACATTAATAGAAGATCCTTTTCCATGATTTCCATCCAAAGGCTTGATAACAATAGGATACCCGATTTTTCTGATCACAGCATTTAATTCTTCTTCATCAACTACCAGCTCTCCAGTGGGTACCGGAATAGCTGCATCATGAAGCATTCTCTTTGTTAATTCTTTATTACAGGCAATATCTACAGCAATAGAACTTGTGTTTCCGGTAATCGTAGCCTGAAATCTTTGCTGGTTTACCCCATAGCCAAGCTGTACCAGAGAGTTTGTTCCCAATCTTATCCATGGAATTCTTCTGGATGCAGCTTCTTCCACAATACTTCCAGTGGAAGGCCCGAGACGAACACGCTCCCTGATTTCTTTTAATCTATGAATACATGCATTCAAATCATAATCTTTGCCTTCAATCAGCGCTTCTGCAATCTTAACAGATTCTTCTGCAGCAAAGATCCCTGCATTTTCTTCGATATAATTAAATACTACATTATATACTCCCGGAGTTTTTGTTTCACGGGTTCTTCCAAACCCTACATCCATTCCTGCCAGGGTCTGTATTTCCAAAGCAATATGCTCAATGACGTGTCCCATCCAGGTTCCCGTTTCCACTCTATGGAAAAAGCCTCCTTCTACTCCTTCCGAGCATCGGTGCGTAATCAATGATGGGATTAATTTTTCAATCCTTTCCCGAAATCCTTCGATTTTATTGGTAGGATAATTTTCCATTTCTTCTAAGTCCAACCTCATCTGTATCAGCTTCTTTCTTCTGATGCTCCAGATGTTAGGACCTCTTAGTGCCTGAATCTTTTCGATTTTCATAGTCTATTGGCATTTTAACAGTTAACAATAACTCCTTTCAAAACCAAAGATAATGTAAAACCCTAAACGAAACTATACCACATTTAAAGATTTGTTAAAAAAAAAATAATTTTAATTAACATTCCTAAAACATTAAAAATCAACTAAAGATGGCATGAAATTAGCGAAAGAATGTGAATTATTTTTTAATTTTGTACAATGATGAAACCTGTTGGAAAATTAATAGTTATCGGAGGCGCTGTAAACAAAGGAAGTTTTGCTGAAACCGATTATGATCAGAATATAGAAAAGAATCTTAATTTTTTTGAGCGAGGGATCTTGCGAAAGATCATCAACGAATCAAAACTAAAGGAAGATTCTGTGATTGAAATTGTAACAACCGCATCTCAAATTCCTCAGATCGTAGGTTCTGAATATAAAAAAGCATTTGAATTTCTTGGAGCTAAAAATGTAAATGTTCTTGACATCCACAACCGTGAAGAAGCCAATTCTGATGCAATGGTGGCAAGAGCCAACGCTGCCGATGTGATGATGTTCACGGGAGGAGATCAGCTGAGACTGACTTCTATTCTTGGAGGAACAAGATTTCATGACACGATTTTATTAAAATACCAGGAACAGGATTTTATTTATTCCGGAACTTCTGCAGGTGCTGCCGCAGCTTCTGAAAATATGATCTACCAGGGAAGCAGTTCTGAAGCCTTATTGAAAGGAGAAATCAAAACCACTCAGGGATTGGGGTTAATCGATAATGTTATTATTGATACTCATTTTGTACAGAGGGGAAGAATCGGACGTCTTTTCCAGGCAGTAGTCAACAATCCAAGAACACTGGGAATCGGATTGGGTGAAGATACAGGACTTTTCATTCATAATGATGTAATGACTGCCGTAGGTTCAGGTCTTGTTATTCTGGTAGACGGAAGGTTTATCAAAGATACCAACCTTACTAATATCAATCTTGGAGAACCGATTTCTATTGATAATTTAACAGTACATGTTATGTCTATGAATGATCATTATGATCTGAAGACAAAAACGCTGACGATTGAGAATTCTCAGTTTAATCCGATACCACAGGATAAATAGAACAACAAATACAGCTATACAAACGGAACCTCGGTTCCGTTTTTTATTTAACTTCATATTTCAAGTTGGGCTAAAGCCAATGAATTTAAAATGTTTATTGTAAGGCGGGCTAAAGCCCACCCCTATTGATGTTGATATCCAGATGCATAATAGTTGTTTAACAATTTTATCTTTTATCTTTTATCTTTTATCTTTTATCTTTTATCTTTTATTAATTAACTTCGTAAAAGAATATCATTTATCAATCATCATCTATAATTTTATGAAAGTAATTATCCACGGAGGTTTTTTTTCTGAAAGCGACCAAAGCCACGAAGTAAAAACAGCAAAACAGGATTCATTAAAAGAAATTGCTCAAAAGGCATTCGACTATCTTACAACACATTCGGCTTTTGATACCGTTGCCTATGCTGTTTCCTTACTGGAAGATGATCCGTTATATAATGCGGGAATCGGTTCTCAAATCCAGAGTGATGGTGTAATCCGTATGAGTGCTGCCATCATGAACGGGAACACTCAGAAACTAAGCGGTGTCATTAATATTCAGAATGTACAGAATCCTATTTTTGTTGCTAAAGATCTTATCCGTGAGGATGACAGAGTTTTAGGAGGAAATGGTGCCAAAATATATGCTACAGAAAATGGTTTCGAAAATTTTTCTACGGAAATTCCCCAGAGAAGAAAAGAGTATGAGGCCAAACTAGCCAATGGAGGTAAAGGAACTGTAGGCTGTGTAGCCATTGACCATGAAGGAAAACTGGCTGTTGCCACGTCTACCGGAGGAAAGGGGTTTGAGATTCCCGGAAGAATTTCAGATTCTGCCACTGTGGCAGGAAATTATGCCAATGCTTTCTGTGCGGTAAGTTGTACTGGTGTAGGTGAAGATATTGTCAGCAATGCTACTGCTGCCAAAATTGTAACCAGAGTTACGGATGGTATGAGCCTTGAACAGGCTTTCAGCAAAACATTTGATGAACTTAAAACTATTGATGGATTCGCAGGTGCTATCGCTATTGATAAAGATGGAAATATCTATCATAGGGATTCGTATCCTACTATGGTTTTCGCCAGTTTTGATGGCGAAAAACTTGAAGTCTTCTCTTAAATTTAACATTTTTTTATAAGTCCATTTATTTTTTTGGCACGTATTTTACATTATTCATAACAACAAATTGTAATAGTAATAACATAAAAAATAGAAATCATGGGAAACAAGACAAAAGGATTATTAGCTTTACTTGGACTAGGTGCATTAGCTTATTGGAAATATAAGAATTCGAGCCCTGAAGATCAACAAGCTGTAAAGGATAAAATCAATACTGCAAAAGACAATCTTAATAAATGGGGAAATGACCTTAAGAGCAAAGCCAATGATGTTGCTTCCCAGGTTCAGAATAAAGTGGACGAAGTAAAAGCAAAAGCTGAGGATTCCCTAAGCTAGCCAACACAGAGCAGTTTTTTTAACATTCATATATAGGAAAAAGTCATCGTAATAGTACTTACGATGACTTTTTATTTTTGTTAACCATTGTGGTTTTATTTTTTCTGTGCTGCCAGCGCATACACAAGAGGTATTTTATTGCCGAACTGTGGAATTCTCCATTTCCCTTTTTCAAATTCTTCTACGTGTCTGAAACAAGGATATGGTGACCAGTCAAACTCCCGGAAAGTATTCAGTTGTAAATCTTTTTTAATCAAATTATCAAGGACTTCTGCCAAAGAATGATTCCACATAACATATTCCTGCACGATGGATGCGGACTGATCCGCATATGTTCCTTCATAAGTTTCTACAATCGGTTTTTCATTGAAATAGCTATAAGCTACTTTTGTAAAATCATCATCAAACATCCAGACGGCAGGGTGAAATTCTGCCATAATGAATTTTCCTCCCGGATTCAAAAAATGATTGATAACATCTGCCCATTTTTCAAGATCGGGAAGCCATCCTATTGTACCATAGCTTGTATAAACGATATCAAATTTCTGATCCAGAACATTTGGCAAATTATACACATCTGAACAGATAAATTCTGTATCGCTACCGCATTTTTCTGCAAGATCTCCGGCGGTATCAATAGCTTTATCAGAAAGATCAATTCCGGTCACTTTTGCTCCCATTCTTGACAGGGAAATAGAATCCTGCCCAAAATGGCACTGCAAATGCAGAATAGTTTTTCCTTTTATATCTCCAAGAAGATTTAATTCTATTGAGTTCAGGGATGTTCTTCCTTTTAAAAATTCATCTACAAAGTAGAAATCCGATTTCAGATGAGGTTCTACTTTAGCGTTCCATGATTTTTTATTAATTTCTAAGTAATTTTCCATGGTTTAAGTTAAAAAAGTGTGAGTTTTCCTATAAAATAATTTTTATTACCAGCATACATTGATCATAATTTATCTATCAATTTCTTCTTTTGCTCAAGAAATTCGTCTTCACTTAGAACTCCCGTTTCTTTTAATCTTCCCAATTGTTCCAACTGATCTAAAACACTAGGTTCAGATTTGCTCTGAAAATGTGTTTCCGGATGGGACATGAATTCTCTTACTTTTTCGCAGAACAGTTCAGCATGATACTTTCCTACTCCATCAATCTCTACCATATCATCTGTAACCTGAATATCTATGGAAGCCAGTAAAAATGCTGTTTCATATTGTATGGAGCTTATCTTACTGTAAGAAAAGTCTTCCACTTTCAATCCGTACATGAATTCCTTATCCACAAAAATCAGTCTTCTGTCAGTGGCTACTAAGATGATATGATGATTGTTCAGTTTATTTCTGCCTTCTACCAGATATACAATTCTTTCCTCCGGTGAAAGGATATCCGGTAATTCATGAATTTCTTTCCGGGCAAATATGGTAGGGCTGATATCCAGCTTTTTAAGTTCTTCTCTTATTTCGTCTAGTCTTGATTTTTTACTCATAGTATTAGTTTACAGGGCTAAATTAGTTTTTTTTGTAATAAAAAATTTAATTCAATAAAAAAATCAGCCTTCTGAAGGAATCACTACAGAAGTGTGCAGGCAATACAGCTTCCAGCCCAAAGTCTCATACAATAGTTTTCCTTCTTCTGTAGCCACTAAAAGATTATTTGAAAAACCTTTATACAAAGCGATCTTCTCCAATTCTTTCAATAAAAAACGAGCGAGCCCTTTCCTTTGATGGTTTGTTTCGGTAATAATCCTGTCATACACTGCAACGTCATCAATAAGAGAAACACGGCCAATAGAAGCCTGTTCACCATTTTCCGCTACAATCCTGACAACAAAGGTTGTATTATACTCAGAAAATTCTAAATGATATCCTTCTGCAAGATTCATTTCCGCAAAATTCATAGGATGAAAACAGGTCATCATATATCCCTGTGGCTGCAGTTTCCACCTTTCGGGAATTCTATGTATAAATTCATCAGGAGAAGCAGATACTTTCAGATAAATCCACGGATCATCAATTGAATGGGCATGCTGGAAAAAATCATCATTAAGCTCAGGAAACACAAAACGTTCTTTTTGCTTTTCATCTCCTACATTTACATAAAACCCGGATTTATAGGGAAGGGGAAAAGATACTTCTCTTGACAGGCACCATCCTTTAAGCCAGCTCTCTACTATTTTTGAAGATACTTTATCCTTCATAATTCGGTTTACAAATTTTATTTTAATTGCTCCAGCAGTTTCTTTTTTTGCTCTGCAAATTCCGTATCGGTTAAAATTCCGTTCTCTCTCAATTTTCCTAATTTCTCAAGCTGGTTTAGAATTTCTTCTGATGAAATTCCTTTGTTTACCACATTATCAATTTGTTTTGGAGATTGTTCTTTAGGATGATTATAAATACCTTTTATCTTGTCATAGAAATTTTCTGCATCATCTTTATCCATAAAGCATTCAAACGCTACCACTCTTTCGTCAAGATGTAATTTAATAATTGGTGATCTGGGATCTGTTACAAAACTTACAGCCTTAATGGTTTCGTTTGGATAATTATTGATTTTTGCATCGCCAAACATTGCTTTTGATACTGAAATCAGCCTCAACGGTGTTGCCACCAATATTCCTGCTGCCAAAGTATTCACAAACTGAGCATCTGTAATAGCGATGATCTGCTCATCTTCTGAAATCAAATACGGAAGTTCTTTGATTTCTCCTTTGGTAAAGATGGACAGATTAGCATGAAGACTTTCCAGTTCCTTCGTTATTTTCTGGCGTCTTCGTTTATAAACCTCTTTTGGGATTTGATGAGAGTCATAATCTGCCATTGCAGGAAGGTTCTTGTCTGCAGTCATTACTGCCTGGACTTCTTCGGTTTTCTCTTTGCTCAGCATTTTACTGATATCATGAATGCTGAATTTATTAAGATTATAAAGCAACTCTTCATTGATATCAGTTACTTTATTTAAACATTTATTGCATAAGACATTACCGTCTGAAAGCGTATTTGCTCCCAAAAGGGTATCCATGGATGTTAATTCTGTAGTACACAATGCACAATTATTAGTCATTCCTTTTTTACTCAAAAGTATTTAAATCTTAGCATCCATCAAACAAATCAACCACAAAATTACTTTTGTGGTTGATTTGTTTTTTTATGTATCTATCCTATTATTCTCCTAAAAACTCTTCTAAGGAAACCGTTTTCTGCTCTCCTGCTTCAAGATCTTTAAAAGTAACCGTATTATTTTTAATTTCTTCTTCACCCAGGAAAACAAGATTCTTTATGCCTTTCTTTTCAGCATAGGTAAACTGTTTGTTGATCTTTGCATTTTCAGGATATAATTCTGCTGAAATTCCTTTGGCTCTTAGCTGCATGATTAGCTTCAATGCATCTGTAATTCCTTCACCTCCAAAGTTAGCAAACAGATATTCTATTTTGGCTGATGCTTCTTCAGGGAATAGATTGAGTTCTTCCATCACAAGATAAATTCTGTCTAATCCGAATGAAATTCCTATTCCAGGAATATTTTTAACGCCAAAAACTTCAGTAAGGTTATCATATCTACCGCCACCTCCGATGGATCCCATGGCAACTTCATCTGCTTTCACTTCAAAGATAGCTCCTGTATAATAATCCAGTCCTCTTGCCAAAGTAATATTGAAAACTAAGTTTTGAATATCCACACCCAGGTTCAGCGATTGTGTAAGAACAAATTCCAGTTCTTCCACTCCTTTCAGACCGATTTCATTTTCTGCAAATTTCTCTTTCAGCTGAAGAAGATTGTCCAGCGCATCATCCGACTGGCTGAACAAGAAATCCAGCTTATCAATAGATTCCTGAGAAATTTCTCTTTCCAATAATTCTTTTACAACTCCGTCTTTACCTATTTTATCCAGCTTATCTAGTGCTACAGTGAAATCTATCAACTTATCTGTGATTCCTGCATATTCTGCCAATCCGGATAGAATCTTTCTGTTGTTCATATGAATGGTTACAGGAACTTTCAGATCTGCAAAAGATTTCAGATACAACTGAACCAGCTCTACTTCCTGTAGTAAACTCTCGCTTCCTACAACGTCGGCATCACACTGATAAAACTCTCTGAATCTTCCTTTCTGAGGCCTGTCTGCTCTCCACACCGGCTGGATCTGAGAACGTTTGAATGGAAACGTCAGTTTACCATGATTCATCGCTACAAATCTTGCAAAGGGTACGGTAAGGTCATAACGAAGAGCTTTATCAGTAAGGCTCTCTGCACTGAATGGCTTTTCCAATGCTTTTTGAAAGTCATGAAGCATCTGAGTTTTTTTCTCTTCTTTTGCTTCATTGATACTTGAATTTAAAATTTTAAAAATTAAGCGGTCACCTTCTTCTCCGTATTTTCCTGTTAACGTAGAAAGATTTTCAAAGCTTGGGGTTTCCAATGGTTGAAAACCGAATAATTCAAAATTATTCTGTAAAATATTGATGATATATTTTCTTCTGGAAACTTCCTGTGCCGTAAAATCTCTCGTCCCTTTTGCTAAACTTGGCTTCATTTGTTGTATGTCATTTTGATAAATGCAAAAGTACGGAATTGAAAGGAATTTTACATAGTATAAAAAGCTGAAGAAAGTCTTCCCTCAGCTTTTCTTGTGATGTTATCAATTATTCCAAAAAAGTCATAAGCTTTCAAGGATTTCAAGAATTTCTTCACCATAATTTTCAATCTTATGCTTCCCGAACCCTTTGATCTCCAGTAATTCCTCTTTCTTAGCAGGTTTATACTTGGCAACAGATATCAGTTCTTTGTTACTTGCGATGAAATAAGTAGGAAGATTATGTTCCCGTGCTTTTTCTGATCTCCAGAGCTTCAATGCGTCCAGGATCTTTTCTTCATCTGTATTCAAAAGATCATTTTCTGCAGAATATTTAGCTGCCTTTGGCTCTTTCACTGTATTTTTTGCTGGTTTTAAGTTTTCAAAATACAATATTACAGACCAATATTTTTCTTCACTTACAAAAGCGGTTTCTGCTTTTATAATCTCGTTACCTTCCAGGAAATCATCCAGCATTTTCTGATCTTTGTAGAGAAATTCTTCAGGCAGCCTGATTTTAAAAATTTTCACTCTCATCATAGGTGTTTTTAAAGTTATTTTCCTCCTAACAGTAGGATTTCATCTACACGAATTTCCGTGATGTACCGCTTTATCCCATCTTTATCATCATATGATCTGTAGGTAAGCTTTCCTTCAATGGCAATTTCTTTTCCTTTAGGAACATACTTTTCAAAGATTTCTGCTGTTTTCCCAAATGCAATCAAATTGTGCCATTGCGTTTCTTCTACTTTTTCTCCTTTAGCATTGGTGTAATGATCACTGGTAGCTAAGGATACACTTGCTTTTACATTTCCATTGTCGAAGTTTACCATTTCAACTTCTTTACCGGTGTAACCAATTAATGTTACTTTGTTTCTTAGTGACATAACTTTTATATTTTAAAGATTAATAATTCAGATAAGAGACGTTCACTGCTTTCTCAAATCTCTGTTGCAAAGATTGCGATGCTTCCCATTCTCAGCCGGTTATAAACTATTTAAATTCGTTTGTAACCGTTTGAAAACGGATAATAAAATAAAAAGAATCTTTCTTATACAGAATTTATCAGAATTAAAAAGGCATTAATACCTGCGATTAATTAAAAATTTAATAAAATGAAAACACTTCCTAAAATATTTTTCTTTAAAAAAAAACATGGAAAAACAGATATATGACAAGGGATTTTTTCTCTTTAATTTGATTTTTTTTTGCAAATTTGTAAAAACGTCTGACATGCAAAAAGAAAAACTACGTACAGTAAGAAAGATGAAAGGATTTACTCAGCAGCAAATGGCTGAAGTGATCCCCACTGACGTCTCCAATTATAGCAGAAAAGAAAGCGGTGGTGTATCTATAACACAGACTGAATGGCAAAAGCTGGCTAAGTTTTTAGACGTTCCGGTAGACGAAATTTATGAAGAAGAGGAAGCTACCATTATTATTGAAAATCCTGTTTTTAATGACAGCCCTGGAGCAAACGTTGGTAACAGTGGTTTCTCCGCCAACAATATGGGGCATATCAGCAATGAATTAAGCATAGAAATCATAAAAACCATGCAGGAATATATTGCTCTGCTGAAAGAAGAGATTAACCGGCTGAAAAAATAGAAAACATTTTTTCACAAAAAAGCATACTAAAGTCAGGATAGAACATTTCTATTCTGACTTACTTTTTTATGAAGTAATATGACATTTAACGGTCCTTATATCATTCAAATCCTATCCATTTACAAACGGATAATTCCGTATCTTTGACACACGGTCTGTATTGTGAACAATTACGAGAGGAATTTATATTCATACCATGTTTTACAGCCGTTCGCGGAAAATCTAATTTAAATTATAAAAGATAAAGAAGAGTAAATGAAGAAGACAATCAAAAGAACATTCAGGGTTTCAAAATATGTGATTTATAAAGAGACGCTTGTTGATTATAAGGAACATTTCTGGTCATTTCTGGGAGCATTTTTCGGGATTGGGATCATTGCGTTTATCCAGTCTCATTCACTCACAGAAACTGAAAATATATTCCTGATCGGTTCTTTTGGAGCATCAAGCGTTCTTATTTATGGTGCTATCCAGAGTCCTTTGGCCCAACCCCGAAACCTTATAGGCGGGCATGTACTTTCGGCATTGGTAGGCGTTACCGTCTATCAGCTTGTTCCGGATATTATCTGGCTTTCGGCACCTTTAGCAGTAGCATTTTCCATTGTATTGATGCAGTATACGAAAACATTACATCCACCTGGGGGAGCTACAGCGCTGATTGCAGTGAGTTCTACAGGAAAAATTCCGGAACTGGGCTACTGGTATGTACTCTCCCCTGTTCTTTCCGGATGCATTATTCTTTTGATTGTAGCCTTATTTTTTAATAATATTACTCCCAACAGAAGCTATCCCACCCACAGCATGTTCAAAAGACGGTTAAAAAAAAGACACCAACATCACTTAAAATAAAAATCATGAATTGTCTGGAATGTGGCGAGAAGATCATTGGAAGATCAGATAAAAAATTCTGCAATGATGCCTGTCGGAACGCCTATAACAATAAGCAGAATAAGGATTCTAACAATCTGATGCGGAATGTAAACAATAAACTCCGTAAGAATTACCGTATTCTGATGGAAATTAATACCGATGGTAAAACAAAAGTTCCCAGGTCCAGACTGGATGGCTTGGGTTTTGATTTCGATTATTTTACCAACCTGAAAGTTTATAAAAACGGTTCTGAATACAAATTCATCTATGATTGCGGTTATAAACTTCTGGAAGATGATTTTGTACTGATTGTAAAAAATCAGGCATAACCCACCACAAATATAAAATTATGAAAGAAGTCGTTCTGATCACAGGTGCCGGCGGCATGATTGCCAAGGAACTGGCAAAAAAAATAGATAAGGAATACGAAATCAGGTTTCTGACCCGAAAAAAAGTTCATAATCATGAATATGAATGGGACATCAAAAAAGGAACTATTGATGAGACCGCCTTTGAGAATGTGTCCCACATCATTCATCTTGCAGGGGCTAATATTTCAGAAAAGCGCTGGACCCCGGAAAGAAAAAAAGAACTGATTTCCAGCCGTGTAGATTCTGCGGAATTGCTGAGAACAACTTTAAGAAAAAACAAGATCAGGCTAAAATCTTTTATTTCAGCTTCGGGAATTAATTTTTATGGTACGGAAACTTCAGAAAAAATTTATACAGAAACAGATCCGCCAGGCAACGATTTTCTAAGTGAGGTAGTTGTTTTATGGGAAAGGGCTGCTGACGATTTTAAGGAACAGGATCTGGCAGAAAGAGTTGTCAAAATACGTACCGCTGTTGTTCTTTCTGAAAAGGACGGAGCATTAAAGAAAATGATCCCTCCTATCCAATATTATATCGGTTCTCCTCTGGGAAGCGGCAAGCAATACATGCCCTGGGTTCATATTGAAGATATTTGTTCTATTTATGAATTTGCTTTAAAAAATCCTAATATGGATGGAGCTTATAATGCAGTCTCTCCACAGCATGCCACCAATAAAGAGCTGACAAAAAAGATTGCCCAGGTACTTAAGAAACCTTTATTTATGCCTAATGTTCCCGGGTTTGTTCTGAAACTATTATTTGGCGAACTCGCTGTTGCTATATTGGAAGGGTCACGGGCTTCCTCAAAGAAACTTGAGGATGCAGGATTCCATTTCAAATTTCCGGATCTTGAGAAAGCTTTAAAAGATTTATTAAAGTAAGTAGTTATTATTAACAAAAACAGCTCTGTATCAGTTTATTACTATTCATTTTTTAGAATTTTACGGTCTGAAATTTTTAAAGTATTAAATCGTTAGTGCAAAATTCATATAAAATTTACAAAAACCATTGAGAAAATCTATTTAATCCTTTATATTTTCAATTTAAAGCCTTAATTTTGCATAGAAATTCAGAAAATTCGGATTCTTTCAACAGGTTATGTACATGAAAAAAATGATGATCGGGCTTGCTTTGGCCTTATCCATTACTATTTGGGGGCAAAAAACTCCTGCAAAAGCAAACAATCTTACCCCTTACAGCTATCAGACTTTTAACTGTGACAACAAAGGGTATTTTGACCCGGCTAAATATAAGAAAGAAGAAATAGATGGGATCAACAAACTTTTGTATCAGTTCAATGGGGTTGTATTTGATACCCAGCCTGTTTTTAAAATTGCCCAGCTTGAAGAAATCCGTAAAAACAGAGAAACGTATTTACAGGAACTGGAAAAGCAGTATGACGAAAAGAAAAAAGAATTGTACAGCCTCAAAGTAATTGATCTTCCCAAATGGAAAAAATTAATGGAAGAAACTATCGATTCTTTTGAAAATGAATACCAGCTTAATAAAGAAGAAATCCTTGCCTATTCTGATCCTTCCACATTGAGAAACAGTAAATATTATGATACCTGCAAAGAGCAGATTGATGCCATATCCTCGCCCGACAGAGAAAAGATGTTTGCAGCATGGCGAACATACACTGAACTTAAAAGCAAAAATAATGCTGACCCCAAGGGTGTAATGGCAAGGTTTGATGCCAAAATGAATGATCCTCAAAAAGAAGATTATGCATTAATCGATATGATTGGGCTGGGTTTTCACAACTGTGCCAACAGCAGTTTCAGACAAAAGCGTGATAATGAAGAGACCTCTTACAAGGATTTTGATAAGATTTTTACTAAGCTGAAAAGAACTTGTGATGAGCCGTAGCTGAATTAAAAATTGAAAGATTTAATTATTGAAAAATATAATAATAGTACTCAGATTGGGTGCTGTTTTTATTTATTTTCAGATTGAATAATCATTACAATCAGATCTTAATGAGCTGTGAAAGTTGACCATACACACTCTAGCAGCTCTTTATCATTATAATTTAATGCTTTAAAAACACTCAAATAAATTAATAATGAATAAGTTATGGTTTATCAGATTTAAATCCGTAATTTTGCACCCCGAAAATAAGGATTAGAGATATGAAAAAAATTGGTGAGCACAGAACGCTTCTTGGAGTAGATAAAAATGTTACTCTAAAAGAATTAAAGACCATTTACAGAAATGTGATGAAAGATACGCATCCTGATAAATTTATTAATGATGAAGCCGGAAAACTGGAAGCTGAAGAAAAGAGCAAATCTGTGATTGAAGCGTATCACTTTTTGGTAAGCATTAATTCTGAAACCCAGGAAAAGTACAAGGAAGAATATACTGAAACGATTACAAAATCTAATATTCAGGATTTTTATCTTGAAAAATCAATTTTAACGGTTCAGCATCTGAACGGAAATATGTATGAGTATATGGGAGTTCCAAAAAACACGTATATCAAAATGATTAATGCTGATTCACCAAGCCGTTTTGCAAGAAGACATATCTACGGAAACTTCGTGTACAGAAAGTCCGGAGAAGCGATGGCAGATTAATTTTTTACATTACAATATATAAGAGCTTTCAGTTTTACTGGAAGCTTTTTTGTTGCCCAAACCGGATGTTATATTTTGGCTAAAGCCAATATTGGCTGTTATAAATTTAAGCGGGCTAAAGCCCGCTCCTATTGAATATTTTCTTAATGCGGAATGATCATCATCAATAGAAATGGGCTTTAGCCCATTTACAATAATAAAAATCATTCAATGGCTTTAGCCAAAACCTATATAACTCAATTTTAAATCATCAAATGTCAACAAAAAAGCGCCTCAGAAAATCTGAGGCGCTTTCGGTTAATTAAAGGTTTAATTTATTTATCTAAATGCTTCGGAGTAAATCCGTCTTCATTCAGTTCTCTGTGTACGTAATCTGCTTTCATTTCAGCTTCGTAGTCTACTTTAGTATCTTTACCCATTCTTCTTAGAACAGAGTCAAATAGAGAGTATACTACCGGTACAATGATCAATGTAAGGAATAGTGATGATGTTAAACCACCAATTACTACCCATGCAAGACCTTTGTTCATCTCAGCTCCGGCACCTGTTGCCAATGCGATCGGTAACATACCGAAGATCATCGCAATGGTGGTCATCAGGATCGGACGAAGACGGGCGTGATTGGCTTGTACCAAAGCATCGTGGGTATTGGCACCTGCAGCCTTTCTTGCATTCGTAAAGTCAACAATAAGGATCGCATTCTTCGCTACCAGACCAATCAACATGATCATCCCCAGCATGGTGAAAATATTCAGTGAGTTGGCTGTTAAGGCAAGGATTACCATTACCCCGATCATTGCTAACGGAATTGAGAACAATACCACGAAAGGATAGACGAAACTGTCATATAGGGAAACCATTACCAGGTACACCAATACGATAGCTGCCAATAATGCAATTCCCAATGTACCGAAACCTTCCTGCTGATTTTCCATATCTCCACTCCAGATGTAATCTACACCCACAGGTTTTTTAGTGCTGTTCATGAACTGATTCGCCCACTCATTGGCTACGTCACCAACAGGTCTACCAACAGCTTTTGCTCTTACTTTTACGGAAGGAGATTTGTCTCTACGTTCCAGCAAACTTGGCCCTGAACCCATTTCCACATTAGCAAACTGGCTCAAACGAACCTGCTGTCCCTGAGGGTTTGTAAACATAAGGTTTTTCACATCATCAATAGATTGTCTGTTTACATCTCCGAAACGGATATTGATATCATATTCATATTCCCCGGCTCTGAATTTTCCGTCTGTATTTCCGTTGAATGCTGTCTGCATCGTCTGTCCTACGCTTGAAAGGTTTAAACCTAAAGCAGACATTTTATCTCTGTCGATACTTACCTGAACTTCAGGGCTACCTGTATCAGTTGACAATTCGGCATCTACTGCTCCCGGAACTTTTTTCAATAGTTCAAGGATTCTCGTTGCTTCTTTTACTGCTGTAGCGTTATCAGGACCTGTCACCACCATTTCAATAGGAGCATTTTCAGCACCCATAATACCGATTGGAGCAGTTTTAAACTCAACTCCTGTGAATTTCTCCTCTAACAGTCTTTTTATTTTTGCAGCTTTGATGTTGGTGCTTTCTGTACGCTCAGACTTATCTGTTAAGTTCACCTGAACCTCAGACTGGTAAGTGGTTGCCTGAGCACCCCCAAAACCTGTAGACTGCTGTCCGACTGTTGTAATAAGATCTACAACATCTTTATCGTTTCTTAAGAATTTTTCAACTTCTAATGTTAATTGGTTTGTCTTTTCAACGGTTGCATCTTTTGACAATTCCATTTGTACTAAGAACTGACCACGGTCAATTGGCGGGAAGAACTCGTTTCCAATGAAACCAAATTTTACCAACATGAATGAACTGATTAAAACAATAAATGTGATCACTACTGTTGAGATTCTTCTTAATGTAGTTTTCAGACACCATTCAAGAATTCCTGTGATCCAGTGGGTAAATTTGTCAATTAATCCTTCAAACCAAAGAATAAATTTCTCAAACCAGTTTTTACCTGTTAAATGTTCCAATTTACCGAATCTTGATGATAACCAAGGAATGATGGTAAATGAAGCCAATAATGATAACAAGGTGGCAATAACTACCGTGACGCAGAACTGTGCCAGGATGTTGGCTACAAGACCTGAACTCATCGCGATCGGTAAGAATACCACCACAATTACCAGGGTAATCGCAGCAACGGTAAATCCGATCTCTGAAGCTCCGTCATATGCTGCTCTGATCTTACTTTTACCCATCTCCATGTGACGGTAAATGTTTTCCAGAACTACAATTGCGTCATCCACCAGGATACCTACCACAAGGGATAATCCCAGTAAACTCATCAGGTTCAAAGTATATCCCATCAGGTTCATTCCGATGAAGGCTGCCACCAATGAAGCCGGGATAGAAACCATTACAATAAAGGCGTTTCTGATACTGTGAAGGAATAACAACATTACAATCGCCACGAGGATAATCGCTAAGAATAAGTCGAAAATAACGTGGTTTGCAGATTCAAGGGTAAATTCTGTGGTATCGTTTACGATTTTTACTTTTACTCCCTGAACTTTGTATGCATCTTCTACAGTTTTGATGGTTTTCTGAACACTTTCAGATACTGCTACCGCATTTGCATCAGATTGTTTTTTAACCTGCATTAAAATAGTCGGGAACTGATTGAATCTCGCTACTTTTTCAACATCTTTCTGAGAGTCAAAAACTGTTGCGATATCTGATAAACGTACCTGTGCACCGTTTTTATTGGAAACAACAAGGTTATTCATTTCCTCCGTAGATTTATACTTTCCTGAAAGTCTGATCGTAGATTTTGTAGTTCTCGTTTTCAAACTTCCTGTAGGGAAATCAAGGTTTGATGAAAGAATGGCCTGTTGTACATCTCCAATTGAAAGCCCGTACCCCTGTAATTTTTTCTCATCAAGATTTACCTGAATTTCTCTCTCCTGTCCACCTACAAGGTCAACCTGAGCTACCCCATTTACACGGGAGAAAATAGGTTCAATCTTTTTATCCAATAAGTCGTACAGGTCTTTACTGTTCAGCTTATCAGATGAAATACTCATCGTGATAATAGGTAAGTCATCTAAAGAGAATTTGTTCAGAGACGGTGCTTTTACATCTTCCGGAAGGTCTGCCAGAATAGCATTCACCTTTCTCTGTGCATCATTTAAAGCGTAATCTACATCGGCTCCGTCGTTCAGCTGAACCATGATTACGGATAAACTTTCGTATGAAGAAGATTCTACTTTTTTAACGTTTTCCAAAGAACCTACGGCATCTTCAATCTTTCGGGTTACGGATGTTTCCACCTCTGCAGGTGAAGCTCCCGGATATACCGTAGAAATGGTTACCATGTTGGTTTCAAACTTCGGAATCAATTCGTATCCCATGAGCGTATAACTCAGGATACCTCCCAGCGTCAGAATTGTAAATAATACAATTACCAGCGAGGGTCTTTTAATGGATATTTCTGCTAACTTCATCGATCTGCTACTTTATAATGTTCACTTTAGATCCGTTGTCCAGATTGATCTGTCCGCTGGTAACTACCTGCTCACCTCCATTCAATCCGCTTAAAACCTGAACTTTATCTCCGTAAACTTTTCCAATGGTTACTTTGATCAATTTAGCAACTCCATTCTGAACAACGAATAATTGTCCTGAGCTTACTCCATTTACAAACGCTTCTGCAGGAACGGTAAGCATATTCTGAGTTTCTGCGCCGTTGTTTGTACTGAATTTAGCAGTTGCATACATACCAGCCTTAAGGTTTCCTCTGTTCTGTACTTCAATTTCAACAGGGAAATTCAGAGAAGCATCACTTTTAGGAGCAATGAAAGTAATTCTACCTACGAAAGAATCTTCAGGTAAAACATTTACTTTAATAGGAACTTCCTGACCTAGCTGGATTTTTCCAATCTGACTTTCATCTACTAAAACAGAAAGTTTCAGACTGTTGATATTAACGATTTCAAACATTGACGTTCCAGGAGAAACGACTGTTCCAGGTTCAACCATTTTCTTATTGATTGTACCGCTGATTCCTGCACGGATGCTTGTATCATTTACTTTTACTCCCTGAGCTTTTACTGCAGCCTGAGCATTTTTAAGCTGTAATCTTGAGTTATCAAGCTGCTGTTTTGTAACACCTCCTGTCTTGTATGCGTTTTCATAGCGCTGGTTATCAATAATAGCATTCTGCAGATTGTTCTGAGCCTGGGTAACATCCACCTCGATAGCATCTTTTTTGATAGTTGCCAAAACCTGCCCTGCTCCTACCCTTGAACCTTCTTTTACCAAAACGCTTACGATACGTCCTGAGATTTCAGAAGACTGGTTCATTTCCTGCTTAGGAATAAAAGTACCGTTGGCTGAGTAGTCTGTATCAATATTTTCTCTTGTAACGGTTACAATATTAACATTGATTTTATCCACCTGCTTCGCAACTTCTTTTACTTCCTGCGTCTGTTTTTCTTTGTTACCAGCAATCTTGTAAGCGGCTAACCCTACCAGTACAGCTGCTACGATGATATATATTAAAGTTTTTTTCATTTTAGTTTATTATAAGTTTTGTAGTGTGTTTAGTTCACCCTTAGCTTTTATCAGCTTGATCTCTGCCTGCTTGTAATCTAACAATGCATTAGAATAGTTCTGTTTTGCTTGTGTCAAAGCATTTTCAGAATCCAGTACCTCTGTAAGGGTTGCCAGGCCATACTGGTAGTTAGACTGAGTATTTTTCTGAACTCTTTCTGCCAATCCTACATTATCTTTCATGCTTTCGATATTAATTAATGCATTTTCCATATTGGTAACTGCATTTTTATAATCTAAACTTAAGCTCAACTGAGTGTTTTCAATATCAACATCAAGATCCTTAATATCAATTTCTGCCTGGTTGATCTTCGCTTTTGTAGCTCCTCCCGTGAAAATAGGAATATTTACATTCAAACCAATTGCTGAGTAATCGCTCCAAAGAACGCCTCTGCTAAGACCATTGGTCAAAGGGAATTTTGCTCCGTTTGCTCCCCATCCGTAGTTTGCTGTAAGATTTACTGAGGGATAAAGATAAGCTTCAGTCGCTTTTTTATTAAAAACCAAAAGTTCCCTGTTTTTATTTAAAACTTTAAGTTCTGTACGGTTATTAAGATCTACATTGCTCGCAATCAGCTCAGGCTTTGGTTCGATTTGTTTTTCTTCAAGCTCGATATCTGTAGAAATCGGGATTCCCATATAAAACTTCAGAGCATTTTTTGAAAGTTCAACAGAGTTGATTAAGGTCTGCTTATTGGAACCAATATTGGTAAGCTGAACATTTGTTCTGTCTAAATCGATTGATTTGGCCAAACCGTTATCAACCAGACTTTTAATAACATTTCTTACTTTTTCAGTATTGGCATAGCTGGCTGTTACCGTTTTAAGATTTTCCTCCTGTACAAACACCTGATAATAAGCTGTTGCCACATTTTCAATAATCTGTTCATTGGTTAACTGAGCATTCAGTACATAGAATTCTCTTGTTGATTTTGCCGCTTTAAGTCCAGTAAATACTCTTTGGTCAAAAATAGCCTGCTGAAGCTGTACAGAAGCTGTTGATCCCCAGGGCTGCCCAAACTGTGCTCTGATTTTCTCACCTCCAAATTCCAGCAAAGATTCCTGAATAATCGGATTATAGGTTAAACCTGCTGTTGCACTGACCTGTGGAAGTGCACCGGCTCTGGCTTCATCAATCTTGTATTCGGCTTTTTTGACCTGTAAAGCAGCTTTTTTAGCTTCTGCCTTATTTTGAAGTGCCTGTTTTATTGCTTCCTGCAGGGAAACCTGCTGCTGGGCAGACATCAGTGTAGAGCCGAAAATCATAAATGCTGAAGCTATCCCAATTTTTAGCTTTGTAGCAGTTATACGTTTTCTATTCATAATTTTATACTTCGTTTATTTTTTATTTAATTTTCATTCATTATTTATTTCTAAATGACGAATCATTTTCAGAAATACTTTAGTTTTTTAATTTTTAAACAACATATTGATAATGATCTCTCTTCTTTCAGAAATAATCTTATCATATTCTTCATCATTAATCAATAAATTCTCCATAAATAATGGTCTTACAGCACTTGGGAATACCAGCAGCGAAACCATATTCAGAATAAACTGAACGGGTGCCATTTTCTCAATATTTCCCAATTCCATTTCCTTTTCAATATCCTTGTACATATCATTCAGGATATCCTCTTCGATTTCTCTGTGATGGCAAGTTCCTTTATTGATCTGTGATACGATATATGTTTCCAGATAAGGATACTGAAGGCTTGTAGAAAGGCTGCTTTCTATGAACTTGCTGATCTTCTCTTTAAAAGGAAGAGCTGAATTCTGAATGATCTTCGATTTTTCCTGCTCTACTCTTTGCGCTTCATCAAAGATGATCTGGATAAGCTTATCCCTTGAACGGAAATAGTAATTAATAAGGGTTCTATTCACTCCTGCTTCATCTGCAATCTCCTGCGTAGTAGCATCAAATTTTCCTTTCACAAAGAATAAATTCTTCGCTGTCTCCTTGATCAATTCCTGTGTTTGGTCTTTTTTTGCTTGATTTGACATTTTTGTTAAACAAATTTGTGCAAATTTATAGTAAAAATTATTTTTGACAAAATTGTTAAACAAAAAAATTAAACAGAATTGTTATGATATCCATCAGGTTTAGGAATGAAAGTTTGCGATTACTTATTATTTAATAAGTGGGCTATTTTTATATCTTTGCCGCAAAAATTAATAACTGATGAAGAAAATTCTTTCGTTGTTCTCATTTTTGAGCACGATACTTCTATTTTCGCAGAAAAAAATTTCTGAAAACAAATCCCATTATTTTTATGAAAATAAAGGCCAGATTGCAGATCAGGACGGGAAGATAAATAAAGATGTACAATACCTTTTCCATTCCAACGGCCTTAATGTACAGCTTAGAACCGGAGGATTTTCTTATGATATTTACGAAGTAAAGAAAAGCCGCAATCCTGATTTTTCAAAAAAGGAAAAAAATGCGCTTCCAGTACCAAATCAGTATCATGCCGGTGAATATATTTATGAAAAACTGATTCACAGGGTAGATATTGATCTCGTTAATTCCAATACCCAGTCAACAATTATTGCAGAGGGTAAATCTCCGGATTATGACAACTATTATAACCTTCCTGATCATCCAAAAGGCATTAGTAATGTTCACCGATATCAAAAGATCCGCTATAAGAATATATATCCTCATATAGATTTGGTATTTTTTAAACCTAACGACACTCTAAAACCTATCGAATATAATTTCATCATTAGTCCTGGCGGAAAGATTTCAGACATAAAAATGAAATTTAATGGTGCTCCCACTTTAATAAAAGATGGAAAGCTCACCATGAATGTGCGTTTTGGGGAAATCCATGAAAATATCCCTAACAGCTGGATTGCGGGAAATACCAAAGAAAACATTGATATTTCTTTTAAGGATCTTGGTAACCAGACTTTTGGATTTGCCTCTCCCATAAACCATTCCGACAAGACCATGGTAATAGATCCCGTACCCACAAGAATATGGGGAAGCTACGCGGGAGGATACGGAGAAGATTATGGTAGAATAAAAACAGATCTTCAGAGTACGGGCTATGTTTTCGGAACGACTACCAGTACCACCAATTTTGCTACTTCCGGTACCTATCAGCAAAATGTCGCCGGCGCTCTTGATGCATTCCTGATGAAAGTGACCAAAACCGGGCAAAGGCTTTGGGGAACTTACTATGGTTTTGGAATGAATGATGGATTTGCAGATGTAGATTTTGATGAAAGTTTTAATATTTATGCAGGCGGAACCGTTCAAAGAGCACCATATAATGAAAATATCGTTTTGGTAAAGTTTAATAATAACGGGAGTTTTATTTTTGAAAAAGAGTTTTCTTCAAGCAGACAGGATAAACTCTATACTGTTTCCTACAATCAAAATCATGTATACATTGGTGGTGATTCTTTCAGCGCTGATTTTCCAACCGTTGGTGCCATGCAGCCTGCAAAATCAACACCAATAGGGTATACTGACGGCATTCTGGCATCTCTGAATTCAACAACAGGCAGTGTAGATTGGGCTACTTACTTTGGAAGAAGTGATGGTTCTACTTCCATTTTTCAAATTCTCTCCTCAAGCGATAACCTTGAAATAATTGGAGCAACACAATCTTCTACAATACCTATGATCAATGCTTTCCAACCATTAAAAGGTGGGGAATCAGACGGACTATACCTTAAAATTTCAAAATCAGGAACTGCTATTCTGAGATCAAGCTATTATGGAAACAGCGGTTCGGAACAAGTATGGAAAGCCAGAATTGTAAATAATACTCTCATTCTTCCGGGAAGATATTCTACTGCAGCTTTTCCAACGGGACAGCCTGGAATTTGGAGGGTAAATTTAACTACGAATTCTATTAACAAAAGCTATTTTAACTTTACAGGCTCTTTCCAGCTATTGGCATATCCTGATACTAACGGAAACGTTTTCTTTACAGGCCTGCATTCCAGCGGACAACCAGACATCTCTACTCCGGGAGCCTATATGGGAATGCCCGCAATGTATATTTCTACATTTTTAATTAAATACAATCAGAATGATGTAAAAGAATGGGGAACTTATTATACAGGGAATGGCGCAACGCAACAGGGTGAGGTAACAAAAGATGATGAAGGTGCCATTTATTTGACAGGCATGTCAAGTGGAAATTCAGCGGGTATTGCAACACCAGGAACCTTTCAGCAGTCGCCCGGTGGTGGAAATGATATTTTCATTGCTAAATTTCAGGATTGTACCTCTGCAGCGGTTGTTACTTCTAATTCTCCCGTATGCCCTAATGGTACAATCCAACTCAACGCTACCGGAGGAACTGTATATAACTGGACCGGGCCAAATGGCTTCACATCCAATGAGCAAAACCCTACTATTCCGAATGCGACAGCAACTCAGGCAGGATTATATATATGCCAGGTTTCAGGATCAGGTGCTTGTGACGGGACTTTTACAGTAAACGTGATTATAAATGACAATACTGCTCCGGTTCCTGACATTACTCTGCTGGCAGACATTACAGGAGACTGCCATACTACGGTTACTACTATTCCTACCGCTACTGATAACTGCGCCGGAACAATTACTGCAACAACAACAGACCCTTTATCTTATTCAATCCCTGGAAACTATATCATCCACTGGACTTATAACGACGGAAATGGTAATACAACGACTCAAAATCAAAATGTAATTGTATTATCACCTTCTCTCCCTACAACTGCAAATCCTCAGCAAACCTTCTGCGCTACAAATAATCCTAAAATTTCAGACCTCCAGATCACAGGACAGAACATTAAATGGTACGATGCAGCGGGAAATGTTTTATCTGCTGCTGCAGCTCTTATCAATGGACAAACCTATTATGCATCTCAAACTATTAATGGCTGTGAAAGTAATAAAACAGCGGTTCAGATAACAGTAAATAATACACCTAAACCGACAGGAAATATAAATCAGGATTTCTGTGCTTCTGCAAATCCTACACTAGAAAAACTTGTGGTAACAGGAACTGCTCTTAAATTTTATAATGCAGCAGGAAATGTAATCCCAATATCAACTCCTCTGGTAAGCGGACAAATCTATTATGTAACGCAAATTTTAAATAACTGTGAATCTGAAAAACTGGCAATAACAGTAACTCTGTCTACTGATAATGTTCCTGCAAAAGACGTTACACAGGTACAATGTAATACGACTACTTCCAATTCTATGGTGGTTAATCTTCACTCTTATGAAGCAACTATTATTAATAATCCGGGGAATTATATTTTCACTTATACTGATACTGCAGGAAATCCTATTTCTAATCCTTCAGCTTATGTGTTAAATGTTGGAACAATACTTATTCACGTAAGAGTTGCGACACCTGACGGATGTTTCAAAGTGGTGAGATTAAGTCTTACTCTAAATCCAAAACCTTTAGTTCAACTTCCTGATAAACTTGATTTTTGCGAAGGAAAGTCCGTTCTACTGGATGCAGGACCAGGATTTAAATCATATGAATGGAATACCGGGGCAACTACTCAAACCATTACCGTATCGGCTCCGGGAACATATACAGTGAAAGTAACCAACATTTTTGGATGTGAAAGTACAAGTTCTACCCAGGTGAGTTATTCTGTTTTAGCGCATATTGTTTCTGTGAATATTACAAACAATACTGCGACAGTGATCCTTTCTCAGAGTGGAAATTATGAGTTTTCTTTAGATAATTTTACATGGCAGGATTCCAATATTTTCACCAATTTAAATATGGGAGAATATACGGTATATGTGAGAACAAAATCGGGATGTATTATTGGACAGAAAAACTTCTCGATATTCAATATTCCGAACGCAATCAGCCCCAACGGCGATGGCATCAATGATACATGGAGAATCGCAGGATTGGAAAATTATCCGGGAACAGAGGTAAGTTTATATGACAGAAGAGGTGCTGTAATCTACAAAGAGACTATCAAAAAGAATCCTTTCCAGTGGGACGGAAAATATGAATCGAATCCTATTTCTACAGGAAATTACTGGTATACAATCAAAGTTTCTGACGGAAGAATCTACAACGGATGGCTTCTGATTAAGAACAGGTAGTAAAACAAAAAACGGGCAGAAATTTCTGCCCGTTTTTTGTTTATAATAATTTGATTTTATCGTCTGAGATATCGATGATCTTATCTTTATAAAGTCCTCCGATTGCTTTCTTGAAGTTTTTCTTACTCATCTGAAGTTCATCTTTAATCTCTTCAGGTGAAGACTTATCTGAGACATAGAGAAGTCCATAATTTTCTTCCAGTTTGTTCAGAATCTTTTGTTTGAACTCATCAATATTTTCAAAACCTTCCGGCTGTAAAGAAATATCTATTTTTCCGTCTTCACGAATGGTTTTGATATATCCTGTTTCCTCTGATAGCGGATATAGCTTTTTGAAAACATCGGAAGCGTAGATCAAACCAATGTATTCTTTGTTGATGATCACATTCCAGCCCAGTTCACTTTCATTCATCATAATCAGGTCTACTTTGTCACCTTTTTTGAAAGGAAGGTCATCATACTGAGGATTTCTCTTAAACTTGGTAGTTCCGGTGATCAATTCCATATCTTCGTCCACATAGATATACACCAGATATCTTTTTCCTTCGATGATTTTTGTTTTCTGCTGTTTGTAAGGGATAAATAAATCTTTAATGATTCCCCAATCCATAAAAGCTCCGCTTGGAAGACTTTGTACACAGCTCATTACCGCAAATTCACCTACTTCAGCCAATGGAATTTCGGTAGTAGCTTTCAATTTATCATCATCCTGATATACAAAAACTTCAACCTCCTCACCGATTTCTTTTTCATCCTGAATAAAGATTTTTGGCAGAAAAGCCTTTTCACCGGATTCATCCACAAGGATCCATCCTGAATTAATTTTTTCTGAAATTGTTAAAGTCTGAGTTTTTCCGAGTTGCATGATGATAAAATTAGCTGACAAAGGTACGGAAATTTGAAGATGCTAACCTAGTCAATAATGTTATAATTCTTTTACGGTCTTCATAAAACCAGTGATACAATGAAAACATTTCGTTTTTAAAAAGATATGTTTTGGCTGAAGCCAATAGATTGGATGCTAAAAAATAAACGGGCTTTAGCCTATTTTTATTAAATATTATAATTTCGAAACATATTCCATCAGTTCACGCCTGCTGCTTTCAAAATCAAAGGCATCAGTTACCACAATATAATGCTCTCTGTCTACACAGTTACGGTAGATAGATTTAGCTAACGCGAGCTTCTTATCATCAAAGCGTATTGCTTTCACCAAATCTCTTATTTGTGCAGAAGTAAACATTGAAACACGCATCTGTTGATGAATCATCGTTAGTTTACCGTCATCAAACCTTTCATTTTGCATCATCGTATCAAAAAAGTGGCGGAAAGAATTGTTATCCATTGCATTTCCATTATAATACCCTCCTCCTGGCTGATTTCCGTAAGGATTGTTCCATACATCATTCCAGTCATTAAATCCATATTGATTTTGTACAGGGTAAGAATCCAGAAGATACAACCCTTCATTGGTGAAAAAATCCAGAACCATTCTGTTATTGTTTCGAAGCATCAGTGTTGTTCTGTAGATCAGAAAACCATTATCATATATGGAGATAGGTATTCTCCCTGATGACAGATCAAAGAATCTGTATTTACCGGAACCATTTGCCATCATCTGATCGCCGACTTCAACGGTAAAAAAGCCCTGTTCAGGAATTCTCAGAAAAACTTCTGCATAGCCGTAGTTTCTGTTCCATTGATAATTGGGATTTTTTATTCTATTTTCATTTCCACTTCTCTGAGGAATTGGAGTATTTCCAGATCTCGGCTGGTTAAAAGTTTTATTTCTTTCATCCGGACTTTTAGAGGTTCTCATTTCTGTGGCTGAAGCTTCATTTTTTAATAATTCTCCTGCTTTTCCCGCTTCCTGTGCCCATGAACTGATTCCCGCCAAAAGCATCCAACTGATAAAAATCTTTTTCATACATGAAATTTTCAAAAACCATCTCCATTTTCATGCCAAAAGCAGTACAAAAAAGGCTGCTTCCATAAGAAACAGCCTTTAATTTTTTAATATTTAAATGATTAAATCTTTTAATCAAATATTACATATGGATAGGTCTTTTTGCTGTAGCATCCAATGCAGCTTCTTTAATAGCTTCTGCATAGGTTGGGTGAGCGTGAGAACTTCTTGCAATATCTTCAGCACTTGCACGGAATTCCATAGCAATTACTCCTTCAGCAATAAGGTCAGCAGCTCTTGCTCCTACGATGTGCATTCCTAAAACCTCATCTGTTTTTTCGTCTGCAATAATCTTAACAAGACCGTCAACATCACCACTTGCACGGCTTCTTCCTAATGCTCTCATTGGGAAAGATCCTACTTTGTACGCTACACCTTCTTCTTTCAGCTGCTCTTCAGTTTTACCCACTCCTGCAACTTCCGGCCATGTATAAACAACACCAGGAATCAGGTTATAATTGATGTGAGGTTTTTGTCCAGCTAAAGTTTCAGCAACGAAAACTCCTTCTTCTTCAGCTTTGTGAGCAAGCATTGCTCCTTTGATAACGTCACCAATTGCATAGATATTAGCAACATTAGTCTGTAAGTGGTCGTTTACTTTCACTCTTCCTCTTTCGTCAAGCTCTACACCTGCTTTTTCAAGACCAAGACCGTCTGTATAAGGCTTTCTACCTACAGAAACCAAACAGTAATCTCCTTCTACTACTACTTCTTCTCCTTTTTTATCTTTAGCAGTGATCTTTACGGTATCTCCGTTTCTTTCAACCGCAGAAACTGCAGTAGAAAGCATAAACTTCATTCCTTGTTTTTTAAGAACTTTAGTTAATTCTTTGCTTAAAGCTCCATCCATTCCAGGGATGATTTTATCCATAAATTCAACAACCGTTACCTGTGCTCCTAATCTTAGGTATACAGAACCTAGCTCAAGACCGATAACTCCACCTCCGATTACTACCAGATGTTTAGGAATTTCTTTAAGGCTTAAAGCTTCCGTAGAAGTAATCACTCTTTCTTTATCTAAAGAGATGAAAGGCAGTGTAGAGGGCTTAGAACCTGTTGCAATGATGGTATATTTAGATTCGATGGTTTCAGAAGAACCGTCGTTTTTTGTCACTTTAATCTGAGTAGCAGATTCGAAGCTTCCTACTCCTTCAAAAACAGTAATCTGATTTTTGTTCATCAGATAGCTGATTCCGTCTGTATTCTGCTTAATTACTTCGTTTTTACGCTCGATCATTCTTGCGATATCCGCTTGCGGCTCATTGATGATGATTCCGTGACCTGCAAAATTGTGTTTTGCATTTTCGAAATGCTCAGAGCTGTCAAGAAGCGCTTTTGACGGAATACATCCAACGTTAAGACAAGTTCCGCCTAAAGTTGAATATTTTTCAATAATTGCTGTTTTGAAACCTAATTGTGCTGCACGGATAGCAGCAACATAACCACCGGGACCAGAACCTATTACGGTAACATCGAATTGACTCATGTTATTGTATGAATTTGTTTATTATTATCTATCTTAATTCTCACAAATTTACATATAAATTACCAAGCACCAAAGTGAGTTTTATCAATTTTATTGAATTTTAGATTTTAAAAAAACTTTTATCTATTGGCTTTTATCCAGATAATCACCGCTAAAAAAATTAAAATCATCCCCATTTTGATTCCTCCCAAAACCATCATCATTATTCCTGAAAAAATAACGATAATTCCTGCTATATATAACATGATACTGATAACAGAACGATATTTATTTTTTTTCTTTAACATCTCCTGTTTATCAGTATGAATACCTTTCATTACTTCATCTACATCCTGTTGATTGTAGCCTTCCTGAAGTATTAATCGATAAATATATTTTTCGCTATAATTTTCAGCCAGATAAGTATTGTATTTATTAAATATTTCTCTCTTCAATTCGTCCTTCATGGTTAAAATAGGATTAATGAGTAAAAGTAATTTTTTTATATATTCATTTTCCAGAAATTACAGATCTATATTCAATTTTCCCTGTCCAAATTCGCCTGTACTTTCAAAAAATGAACCTCCATACACATACCATTCAAGACTTTCAAGATAATCCGCTGCATTTTCCGGGGTTATTTGTGGACGGTCTTTTTTCGAAACGATTCCTTTGTACCATCTTCCTGATTGGGAAAAGCTTTCATATTCCACAAAATAATGAATCCATATTCTTTGGCACAACTTGCACTGCTGAATCGTTACTTCTCCATATCTTCCGTTGGTATGATCAATTCCTAATTCCGAACTTCTATACTCTGTATAGCTGGAGTTCGGTTTCTCACAGGCGCATCCTAATTTTTGGATTTTATTCATGAATGAAAATTGGTTTTCAGATAAAATTTATAGCTCCAAAAGTAAGAAATTAACACCCTATAAAGCAAATGGGGTTATGAAGGTTTGATCAAATCCAGTAAAACCTTTTCATATTTATCAAGAATAATATTCTTTGAGAACCTTGATTTAATAGAGTTTTTTATAGCATCCCGATTATAATTGCTCTGAAGTATTCTTACAATCTCCTGAGCAAATCTGTCATGATTCTCAATGTCTGCAATTTCTCCGTTTACATTATGCTGAATAATCTCATTGATTCCTCCTGGACAGTTGTTAGCTAAAGAATAAGTTCCGCAGGCACCTGCTTCCAGAAGAACATTGGGAAAACCTTCGTATCGTGAAGAAAGCACAAATAAATCCGCATATTTCAGATACTGGTACGGATTTTCCTGTCTGCCATGGAAAATAACTTTTTTTAATCCTAAGAGTTCTTTGGTCTGAAGGAGCAGGTCTTTATCTTTTCCGTCACCTAAAATATGAAGCATGATGTTTTCATTTTTAAGCCTTGAAAAAACCTTCAGCAGGTTATCAAATCCTTTTCTGGAAGATAAATTGCCAATTGCAACTACATTTTTATAATTGTATTTGTAGCATTCGGGTTTTACGGACAAAGCCATTTTATCTTCAATGAAATCAAAGTCTACAGGATTATTGATCTTGACAATTTTTTTCTTTTTAATATTAAAATTATCAACAAGATCCTTCATCATATCATCACTTTGAGCAATGATTCTCTGATAGTTATTGTAAAAATTATAGAAAAACTTAATCTCTTTGCGGGTTACATGCTGTGTAACAACATTGGTTTCCCTTGCAATGAATTTTGTTCTTGGAAACAGTTTTATAAATAAGGATAAATAAGCATTCACTTCCCCAAAACCGGAGAATACAATATCAGGTTTTCTTCTATAGATTTCTCCTAAAATAGGTTTTAATGAATGTCTGATTCTTTCGGTATTGATATCGATAATTTCAACATCTTTTTTCAGGAAATTCAAATATCCGCCTTGTTTACGTAACAGCAATATCTTAGGCTCAAACCGATCTCTGGAAAGATGATTCGCTATAGTAGTAACAATCCTTTCTGCACCCCCGGTTTCTAAATCCGGCAGAATAAATATGACAGATATTTTTTTCATCTTATCAAAGTTACTAAAAAGTTTAGTTATCTTTCAAATGTTACAAGGATGAAAATACCTGTTTTGATGGTAATTAACAGAAATTAACTAAGCTTTAAATTTAATTTGACTTATTATATTTACCATTCAGTTAAAACGCTATAAAAACAAAGTAAGTTCTTCTACTGAAAAACTTACTTATATAATGTATATTCTAAAAATATCTTGTCGTTTTAGTTGGCTACGTCACTGATAAATTTTATTCTCAGCATTCTTACTTCTTCATCAGACAATTCATCCCCGAATTCATCCAGCAATACTTTCATGCTGTCACTTTCAGATTCGTTCATGAATTCCATGAAGCCGTCTACGATGTCTTCATCAAAATTATCTTCAATATAGTAGTCGATATTCAGTTTTGTTCCCTGGTAAACGATCCTTTCCATCTCTTTCAGAAGTTCATCCATAGAAAGGTTTTTAGCTCTTGCTATATCTTCAAGATCAATTTTTTTATCGGTACTCTGGATGATAAAAACTTTATGGCTTGATTTATTGGCCACCTGTTTCAGGACCATATCCTGAGTACGTTCGATATTGTTATCTTCTACGTATGTTTTGATATAGTCTGCGAATTCTTTACCGTATTTTTTTGCCTTACCTTCCCCTACTCCGTAGATTTTGGTAATTTCATCTACCGTAATCGGATACTGAACGGTCATATCCTCCAAACTTGGATCCATAAATACGGTGTATGGCGGGATTCCGTGTTTTTTGGCTACTTTCTTTCTCAGTTCTTTCAACAGGTTAAAAAGTTTCTGATCCAGACCTCCTCCTGCCTGCTGCTGTACCTGATCGCTCTCAGCTTTTGCCTGAGTAAGATCAAATTCTCTGTCTTCAGCAATTAAAAAGATGTCTTTAGATTTACCATTCAGGACACTTCTTCCTTTCTCGGTAATTTTTAAAACTCCGTAGGTTTCAATATCTTTCTGTAAAAAATTCTGAACAGTTGCCTGTCTCAAAATGGTTTTCCAGTAGTTATCTTTTTCGTCTTTTCCAAAACCAAAATGCGAACTTTGCTCAAGTTTATAGGATTTTGTCACTGCATTTTCTTTTCCTACAATGACGGATATCAGATCTTTTGACTTGAATTTTTCCCCTGTATCATTAATCAGTTCCAATGACTTTTTTAAATCAGCCGTTGCATCCTTCAATTTTGGCGGATTGGATGAGTTGTCACACATCTTCGCTCCGTTTCCGTTCACAGGATCGAAACTTTCTCCAAAATAGTATAGAATGTATTGTCTTCTGCTCATTGAAGTTTCAGCATATCCTACCACTTCATTCAAAAGCTGTAATCCGATTTCTCTTTCTGAAACAGGTTTTTGAGCCAGGAATTTCTCCAGTTTTTCAATATCTTTCGGATCATAGAATGCAAGACAGTGACCTTCGCCTCCGTCTCTTCCTGCTCTTCCTGTTTCCTGATAGTAGCTTTCCAGTGATTTCGGGAAGTCATAATGAATGACAAAACGTACATCCGGTTTATCAATTCCCATCCCAAAGGCAATAGTTGCCACAATTACATCTACTTCTTCCATCAGGAATTTATCCTGATTTGCGACTCTCACTTTTTGGTCAAGACCGGCATGATAAGGAAGGGCGTTGATCCCGTTTACCTGCAGAAGCTGGGCAAATTCTTCAACTTTTCTACGGCTCAGGCAGTAAACAATTCCTGATTTTCCTTTATGCTGATTAATGAATTTAACAATTTCCTTATCTACATTAATTTTAGGGCATACTTCATAATAGAGATTAGGACGGTTGAAGCTTTCTTTAAACACCAATGCATTGGTCATTCCTAAAGTTTTCTGGATATCATCCTGAACCTTAGGAGTTGCAGTAGCCGTTAAAGCAATCACCGGTACATTGGCGATTTTGTCTATAATCTGTTTCAGATTCCTGTATTCCGGTCTGAAATCATGTCCCCACTCTGAAATACAGTGGGCCTCGTCGATAGCAAAGAAAGAAATTTTCACTTCTTTCAAAAAATCCAGGTAATCATCTTTAATTAATGATTCAGGAGCTACATACAGAAGTTTGGTTTTGCCGCTTTTTATGTCGTCAAAAACCTGTTTGGTCTGCGTTTTGTTTAATGATGAATTCAGTACATGTGCTACCCCATCATCGGATGAAAGGCCGTTTACAGCATCTACCTGATTTTTCATCAACGCTATCAGGGGCGAAACTACTATTGCCGTACCTTCCGAAATAAGAGCCGGAAGCTGGTAACATAATGATTTTCCGCCACCTGTGGGCATTAAAACAAATATATCCTTCCCATTCAATAGGTTATCTATAATTTGTTCCTGCTGGCCCTTAAATGTAGAAAACCCAAAATACTTTTTCAATTCGCCTGATAAATTGGCTTTTTTTGCGCTCATCTAATTTTCTATTGCTAAATTTGCATGTCACCCAAAGTTATAAAAATTCTGCTTAAAATAAAAGCGAACGAATTTATAAAAAATAAAATTTATATTAAATATTCTTTTTAAAATATAACGTTTTTTAGGAACTTTTTTGTATACCTTATCATCGTAAAATGGATAGAACCAATATTATATCAATTGCAAAAAGCACTTTAGAAATAGAAATTTCTGAACTAGAAAAATTAAAAAACAGAATTGATGGCCAGTTTGCCCATGCTGTAGAGATCATTCACTCAGCAAAAGGGAAGCTCATTGTAGTAGGAATTGGAAAATCTGCCCATGTGGGTAACAAAATCGTAGCTACCTTAAATTCTACGGGTACGCCTTCTCAGTTTTTACATGCTTCGGAAGCTATTCATGGTGATCTTGGAGTGATTCAGAAGCAGGATGTGGTTCTGTGCATCTCGAATTCCGGAAATTCTCCTGAAATTGCGAATCTGGTTCCTTATTTAAAGGATTATTCTTCTGCCTTAATTGGAATGACCGGAAATAAAACCAGTAAACTGGCTGAGTTTTCAGAAGTAATTCTTGATACCCATGTAGACATCGAAGCCTGCCCGAATAAACTGGCCCCCACAAGTTCTACAACGATACAAATGGCGTTGGGAGATGCTTTGGCTGTTGCTTTAATGGAGCTGAATGATTTCAAAGCTAATGATTTTGCCAAATTCCATCCCGGAGGAAGCTTAGGAAAAAACCTGACTTCCAGAGTGGGACAGTTTTTATCTTCCCAAAAACCTCAGGTTACGAAAGATTCTTCAATAAGAGATGTCATTATTTCCATCAGTGCCTCAAGTCATGGAATTACAGTGGTAACCAATGGAGACGAGATTATTGGCGTTATTACAGATGGAGATTTAAGAAGGATGCTGATGAAAGGAGAAGATATCAGTACGGTATCTGCTAAAGATATTATGTCTGCCCGTCCGAGAACAATTGAAAAAGAAGCTCTTGCTAAAGAAGCCATGAAAATTCTGAAGGAAAATAATATCGGCCAGCTTGTTGTAACGGAAAACGGAAAGTATTTCGGAATTATCGATCTGCATAAACTGTTAGACGAAGGGATTAACTAGCGTTCAAATAATACATTTCAGACATTATACCTTCGGATCAGCATTTTAATTAAATATTTTTAAGGTATTATGATGATTATTCTTTATTTACTGATTCTATTTCCTATATTTTTGAAAAAATATCTTGACTATCAGGATTCACAAAGGAATAGAGTGTATCATACGCCGTCGGAATCTGATCATAGTCCTGAATATTCTACTCATGATAGAAATCTGTACTATGATCAAAAAAGCCAGGATTATTTTAACCGTTTCATACGATGTCTGATCTTCTGTACTTATGATGATAAAAAATTCAATTCTGTTGCAGACTGTCTGTCTCTGACAGATATCGGAGATGATTTACGTATATTTTCAGACAGGGAAGAAATAGAATCATTATTCAGAAATAATTTCATCAGCGAACCGCTGAGACCGAAAACAGCAGATTTTAAAAAGATTACTGATGAAGTGGATGAAGAAGAATGTTATTTCGAATCAATAGATCTTAGTAATGATGAAAGGTGGAAAAAAATCAACGCAGCAGCAGAAGACGTTTTAACAGAAATGAATATTAAAGAAAGGGATTTTGATTTTGCTTTATATGTCCCCCGATAATTTTAGAATCCAACAACGGTCATTTAACTAAATATTTCATAAGTTTGCACTTTAAAAATTTTTATTCTGTGAGTGATGGTAAAGACATGTCCTTTCTTGGACATATAGGAGAATTAAGAGGGCATCTGATCCGTTCGATTATTGCTATCATAATTGCGGCATTTGTGGTTGGTTTTAATATCAACTGGATTATGGACCATATCTTTTTTGGGCCTACCAGAAATGATTTCCCGACTTTCAGAGTTGTTAATCATTTTTCAAGAATGATTTTAGGAGAAGACAGTATTCATCTTCCCAAGGACTTCCCTGTTCGTGTACAAAGGTTATATCAGCAGTTTAATGTAATGATGGCTGTTTCAATTTTTGGAGGAATGGTGGCTGCATTTCCATATATTGTTTGGGAACTGTGGCGTTTTATTGGCCCGGCTTTACATCCGAGAGAGAGAAAAAATTCGATTTATATTATTAATGCGGTATGGATTCTTTTCATGACCGGAGTATTATGCGGTTATTTCCTAATCCTTCCGTTTGCGGTTAATTTCGGCGTTATTTTTAAGATCTCAGATATTATCGTTCCGCTTTATGATTTAAGTGATTATACCACTTTATTTTTACAGGTGGTTTTGGGTATGGGTGTTATTTTCCTTTTCCCGATTCTGATCTACTTCCTTACCAGCATCGGAATTCTTACCCCTATGTTTATGAAAACTTACCGCCGTCATGCTATTGTTTTGATTATGGTAGTGGCTGCAATTATTACTCCGGCAGACGTTTTAAGTATGCTGATGGCTGCATTACCCCTGCTTATCTTATATGAGTTCAGTATTATGATGTGTACATTCACTTATAAAAAAGTACAGAAGGGCAACGGAAATCTTCCTGCAGTACAGAAATAAACACTATTTTTACTTATAAAAGCTTAAGCGCTATCATTCTGTTGAATAGTAGCGTTTTTTGTTTAAAAAATTAACAATAATCATATTTACCATTAATATAATTTAAAAAACGATAAAATTCAACTAAAATTATAAAGTTCAGAACAATTAACACTCTCTTATTAATAAAATTTACAAAAAAACATACTATATTTAAAAACTTCAACAACAATCAATAAAAATATGAAAAAGAAAATTATTTTTGTCTGTGCATTAGCTTTAAGTCTTAGCGGTTTACAGGCACAGCGCTGGGAACCAGTCTCGGAAAAAGTTACGCAGGTAAGAAAAGAAGTAAAAGTAGAATATGCCTACAAATTTGATCTTTCTGCACTAAGAAATCAATTAAAAAACGCTCCTGAAGCAGGAAAAGGAGGCAATGCTGTCATCGTTTCTATCCCTACAGCAGACGGAAGAATTGAAAGATTTTCAGTGTATAGTTCGCCAGTAGTAGAAAAATCTATGGCAGACAGATATGAATTGGGAGCATACGCCGGTATCGGGCTGGATAATCCACATAAGCAAATCCGCTTCAGTACAGCACCTAATGATTTCCAATCTATGACATTCGATACTGATTCAGGAAAATATGAATTCATAGAACCCATCAATAAAGAAAAGGATGTATATGGAGTCTTTTTTAAATCCAATAAATCTCATGAAGACCCTTTCGAATGCAGAACTGCTGAACCTGAGAAGGTAAAGAAAGAAATGAATAAGCTTCTCAAAACAAAAAATGTTTTGAAGGGGCTAGGTAACGTTAATAAAAGTAATGAACAAAAATACAGAACCTACAGAATTGCCATCTCGGTCAATGGTGAATATACACAGCTTGCCGGAAGTGTTCCTCTGGCAGCTGCCCGTATTAATGCTACAATGAACCGTGTAAACGGTGTTTTCGAAAAAGATTTCGGAATCCACATGATTGTACAGGATCTTCCGCAACTTATATTTACAGATCCAGCAACAGACCCTTATTCAAATGTAATTGCCAATGCAAATGGTACCTACAGTGCTCCAGGAGCATGGAATCTGCAGCTTCAGCAAACTCTTACCAATACTGCAGGTGTAGGTAACGCGGCATATGATATAGGACATTTCTTTGGCCACAGAGGGGGTGGCGGAAGTGCCGGAGATGTAGGAAATGTCTGCAGAAACCCGGCAAGCAACAATGATGCAACTTCCAAGGGAGCGGGAATCACTTCGCCTTCTACTCCGGATCAGCCTTTCGGAGATAATTATGACATTGATTTTGTAGCTCACGAAATTGGCCACCAGTTTGGTGCAGCACACACTATGTCTATCCTTTTACATGGTGCTCACATGGAGCCGGGATCAGGATCTTCAATTATGGGATATGCCGGTATTACCAACTATAATGTTCAGATGCATTCTGATGCATATTTTCATACCAAAAATATTGAAGAAGTAGGCGCATATGTTAATGCTCAGGACTGTGGAACTATTACCGCAGTAGCGAATACTCCTCCTTCGATACAGCCAATGGTCAATAAAATGATCCCTAAAGGAACAGCTTTCGTATTAACAGCTTCTGCAACCGATGCACAAAATGATCCGATGACTTATACCTGGGAACAATATGATCTGGCAACTTCTGCCTTTGGGCCAGTAAGTGCAACCAGAAATAATGGCGCGAATTTCAGATCTCTGATGCCTACAAACTCGCCTACCCGTTACTTCCCTAAATTCACAAATGTTCTTAATGGTACTCTTACGAGTGCTGCAGATTGGGAAACAGTATCCAATATACCTAGGACAATGAATTTCAAGGTAACGGTGAGAGATAATAACCCGGATGCTGCGCAACAACAGACACAGAGCAGCCTGATGAAAGTGGATATAGGAAATGAAGGACCTTTCAAAGTGACATCAACTACTGTTTACAATAATACACCGGGAGCTGTTACGTGGGATGTGGTAAACACCAATAATGCTCCGTATAATGTTCAGAACGTTAAAATAGATTATACTACAGACAACGGAACTACATGGACGGTTATTACTCCATCTACAGCGAATGACGGATCTGAGCCGTTTTCTTTCTCTTCTTTGGCAACAGGTGCCAGTGTAAAAATAAGAGTAAGTGCCATTGATAATCTATTCTATGCGGTTGGGAATGCTACCGTATCTGCATCTGCAAGTGCTTGCACAACGTCTGCTCCGACAGGTATTACAGTAACTGGTATTACAAGAACTTCGGCATCTGTAAACTGGAACGCATTAGTAGGAGCAACGTATTCTGTAATGTATAGAAAAGTAGGAACAGCAACATGGACTACAGTACCTGTTTCAACAAATGCTTATAACATTTCAGGGCTTACTGAAGCCACTCAATATGAAGTACAGGTAGCCAATGTTTGCAGTGCATCGGTTGGTTCTTATTCAGCATCAACAAATTTCACAACCTCTTCATTTGCTAAGTGTTCAATAACCGGAACAAATGCCGCTGATGAGTATATTTCCAATGTTACAGTAACTGGTGCCGGAATGAACCCTGTTTCAAACAGCAGCAGTAATACTCCTTACACAGACTATACTACAGATCCTTCGAAACTGATTACCCTTATGTCCGGATCTACAGGGAATAATGTAAGTATAACCAAAGGATGGACAGGTGCTCAGTATAATGACGGAGTAACAGCATGGATAGATTTTAACAAAGACGGAGTATTCTCTTCTTCTGAAGTCATCTACACCAGCGCAGCTAATACCATATCACCTGTTTCCGGAACATTCTCCGTACCGGCAGATGCTTATACCGGAGGAAACGTCATTATGAGAGTTGTATTGGGATATGAAAGCCAGCCAAGCAGCGGATGCAGTAACCAGCAATATGGTGAGGTTGAGGATTATCCGGTGCTGATCCAGCAGCAGCTTTCTACCAGTGAGACAGTGAAAGATAAGAACTCAATCCAGATCTACCCTAACCCGGCAAGCGATGTATTGAATGTCACTGAAATTTCATCTAAAGCTCAGTTTATCATTACGAATATGGCAGGTCAGAAAGTAATGAACGGACAGATTAATGATAATAAGATCTCTGTTTCAAAATTAACGACAGGAACTTATATTATTTCCATTGAAGATAAAGGAACGACTTCAAATCTGAAATTCATCAAAAAATAAAACCTAACTTTTTTACAGCCCGGCAATGACCGGGCTTTTTTTATGTCTTTTTTAAAATCTGTATTTAATTTTATTTCCGGCATGTGGCTATTAATTTAATTTTATACTTTTGAAAAGATTTAATAAAAGTTCAAATGAAAAAATTGTCATATACACTCTTATTTGCATCAGGGCTGGTTTTCGGACAGTTCTTTGAGAAGGGTAAGGTTTTCACCAAACAGGATACTTTAAAGGGCTCCAATACTGAATTCAGAAATTTCTGGGATGTCAAGAAATATGAACTTTCCGTAGAACCGGATTTTGAACAGAAAAGTATCAAAGGAAATAATAAAATCAGCTTTGAGATTATTAAAGAGGTTACCAATCCTGTTTTCCAGATTGATCTTCAGCAGCCCATGAAAGCTGATAAAGTAGAAGCAAGTTTTCCCATTTCCAATTATAAGCAGGATGGAGACTTTATTTTCATTACTACGAGTAAAAAATTCAAAAAAGGAGAAAAATATACGATTAACGTCATTTATTCCGGAAAGCCTACCATTGCTAAAAAAGCTCCCTGGGATGGCGGATGGGTTTTCACTAAAGATGAAAAAGGAAATCCCTGGATGACTGCTGCTGACGAAGGAATAGGAGCTTCCATATGGCTTCCTACGAAAGATATCTGGAGTGATGAACCTGATAACGGAATCATTATGAAAATTATAACTCCTAATGATCTGGTAGGTGTGGGTAATGGCAGACTCACTGACAAAAAAACGACTGGCAGTAAAACGACCTATACATGGGAGGTTAAAAATCCTATCAACGCTTACTCCATTATCCCGAGTATAGGAAAATATGTAAATTTCAAAGATACATTTGACGGTGAAAAAGGAAAACTGGACCTGGATTACTGGGTAATTGACTATAATCTGGACAAGGCAAAAAAACAGTTTCAACAGGTAAAACCTATGCTCTCAGCATTTGAATACTGGTTTGGTCCGTACCCATTTTATGAAGATTCATACAAACTGGTAGAGTCTCCTCACCTTGGTATGGAACATCAGAGTAATATAGCCTATGGAAACAAATATCAGAACGGCTATTTGGGCAGAGATCTTTCAGGTACAGGAGTGGGATTAAACTGGGATTTCATTATTATTCATGAAAGCGGCCACGAATGGTTCGCCAATAATATTACCGCAAAAGACCAGGCTGATATGTGGATCCATGAAAGTTTCACCAACTATTCCGAGACTCTTTTCACGGAAAAATATATGGACAAAAAATCTGCGGACATCTATGTTCAGGGGATCAGGCAAGGGATAGAAAATGATGTTCCTATTATTGGCAATTACGGCGTAAGAAATGAAGGCAGCGGAGACATGTATCCAAAAGGTGCCAACATGATTCATACCATAAGACAGATCATCCATAATGATGAAAAATTCAGACAGATTTTAAGAGGTTTGAATAAAGATTTTTATCATCAGACGGTTACCACACAACAGGTAGAAAATTATATCTCCTCAAAAGCAGGAATCGATTTTTCAACGGTCTTTGATCAGTACCTGAGAACAATAAAAATTCCAACTCTTGAGTATGCTCAGGATGGCAACACTTTAAAGTTCCGGTATACCGATGTGGTAAAAAAACTGAAACTTCCCATCATCATCAATGGCGATCAAACCATAAATCCAACGGAAGAATGGCAGACTGTAAAGCTTAAAAAGAGCACTCCGGTTGAGCTTGATCCCAACTATTATATTAATTATAAAAATATTAAATAAAGAGAAGGCAGATTTGCATACCAGCAGATTTGCCTTTCTCTTTTTTACCTTTAAAATTTTAAGAAAAGTTTAATACTTTCTTCGTAACAAATTCAGAAAAAAAGCAACTATTTAACTATTAATTTACACCTAATGAGAAAAACAGTACTTAGCCTTGGTATTTTTGCTGCTTTTTTAGCAAATGCTCAGTCTATAAAAACCACTATTGACCTTGTCAATGTAAAAGATGATAAAGTAGCCGTTACCATGGAATTTCCGAAAATGAAATCCGGAGATATTAAATTCCATTTTCCAAAAACAGTTCCGGGTACGTATTCTGTAGACGACTATGGAAGATTCATAGAAGGAATCAAATTTTACGATAATAAAGGAAAAGAACTTACTTATACTAAAGTAAATGATAACACCTATTCATTGAAAAATGCCCAGTCACTTTCTAAAATCTCCTATCTTGTGAATGACAGTTTCGATGATGAATTGGATACATCAAAGCATAAAGCCGTATTTTCTCCTTCAGGAACTGATATTGAAGAAGGAAAAGTATATATGATCAATACCCACGGATTTATCGGATATATCGAGAACATGCAGGATGTTCCTTATAAGCTTGTCGTTCAGAAACCAACTGATTTCTACGGAACTACAGCACTGGTAGATCAGGATAAATCCGAATCTACAGATACCTATACTCTTGCCAACTATGCGAAGGTAACAGATTCTCCGTTAATGTATACAAAGCCGGATTATATTACCTTCAACGCAGGAGGAATGGATCTTGTACTGGGTGTATATTCTCCGACAGGAAAATATAAAGCAGCAGATTTTAAAGACAATCTTGAAAAAATGGTGGTTGCCCAAAAGAAATTTCTTGGGGATATGAACACCAATAAGAAGTACGCCATCATGCTTTATCTTTCCGGTGGTGACGGGCCTAAAGTAAAAGGTTTCGGAGCACTGGAACACCACGAATCTACAAGTGTGGTGCTGCCTGAAGCAATGCCGAAAGATGCTATTGACAATACGATTACAGATGTGGTTTCCCACGAATTTTTCCATACAGTAAACCCTCTGAAAACCCACTCAGAAGAAATTCACTATTTCGATTATGCAGATCCGAAAATGTCTCAGCACTTATGGATGTACGAAGGGGGAACAGAATATTTTGCCAACTTATTCCAGATTCAGGAAGGTTTGATCAATAAAGATCAGTTCCTTGAAAGAATGGGTGAGAAGATCGCCAACTCCAAGAGCTATGATGATACGATGCCATTTACGGTAATGAGTAAAAATGTATTGGTAGAGCCTTATAAAGACCAGTACAGAAATGTATATGAGAAAGGAGCTCTTCTTGCGATGTGTCTTGATATTGAGCTCAGAAAATTGTCTAACGGAGAAATGGGATATCGTGATATGATCAGAAAGCTGTCTCAGAGATTTGGTGAAAACAAACCTTTCAAAGATGATAAACTGATTGACGAACTGGTAACGGTAACCGGATATCCTCAGGTAAAAGAATTCTACAACAAATATATTGCAGGAAACCAGCCTACACCTTATGCACAATACCTGAACATGGTAGGTGTGGATATTAAAAAGCAGGAAAGCCAGCCTCTGTTCTGGTTTATCAAAGATCCGAACCAGACAGGTTTTGATGAAAAGACCAATGCCTTTGCTTTTGATGAACATTCTGCATTATCTCCATTTGCAAAAAGTATCGGATTTAAAATCACAGATCAGGTACTTGCTTTAGATGGAAGAACAGTAGATATCAAAAAGGTACAGGATTTTATCGGATATACCAGAACCATCAAGGACGGACAGGAAGTTACGGTAACCATTCTAAGAGACAACGCCGGTAAAAAAGAGAAAATGACATTGAAAGGAAAAGCAATTCTGGATAAAATGACTATGGAAATACCTTCATACAAGACAAATCCAACTCCGGAAGAACTGAAACTACAGACACAGTGGCTTACTGGTAAAAAATAAAGGGTAGTGTTTCACTAACTGTGTAAGTTAAAAAGTTATTCTGGAAAATTTTGAGCCCTCATAGCTCAAAAAATTTTACGGAAATAACTTTTTATTA
>NZ_FTMT01000043.1:0-5720 GCF_900156015.1 Chryseobacterium sp. RU33C
TTCCCTGCTTGGGTATAAAGCAAAAAAAAATCCTTTATCAATAAGATAAAGGATTTTTAAAAATAAAATAAAAACTGGCGGCGGCCTACTCTCCCGCGTTAGCAGTACCATCGGCGCTGGTGGGCTTAACTTCTGTGTTCGGAATGGGAACAGGTGAGCCCCACCGCTAAAACCACCCTAAAGAAGGTATATAGCTTTAAGCATTAGGCTTTACGCCTTAAGCTTATTGCGTTTTTAAGCGATAAAAACTTTCACAAAGACAAAACCTTTACTGCGCATAAAGTACTTGTCATTTATTATATGATAATTAGATATAGCAACCAAAGGCTATAAATCTACGGGTAATTAGTACTACTTGGCTATGACATTACTGTCTTTACACCTATAGCCTATCAACGTCGTCATCTACAACGACCCTTAAAAGATGTCTCATCTTGAGGCGAGTTTCGCACTTATATGCTTTCAGTGCTTATCTCTTCCAAACGTAGCTACTCAGCGGTGCACCTGGCGGTACAACTGATACACCAGAGGTTTGTTCAATTCGGTCCTCTCGTACTAGAATCAAGCCCTCTCAAACATCTAACGCCCGCAATAGATAGAGACCGAACTGTCTCACGACGTTCTGAACCCAGCTCGCGTGCCACTTTAATGGGCGAACAGCCCAACCCTTGGGACCTTCTCCAGCCCCAGGATGTGACGAGCCGACATCGAGGTGCCGAACCTCCCCGTCGATGTGAGCTCTTGGGGGAGACTAGCCTGTTATCCCCGGAGTACCTTTTATCCTATGAGCGATGGCCCTTCCATACGGAACCACCGGATCACTATGTCCTGCTTTCGCACCTGATCGACTTGTTGGTCTCACAGTCAAGCACCCTTATGCCATTACACTCTACGCACGGTTACCAAGCGTGCTGAGGGTACCTTTGAAAGCCTCCGTTACTCTTTTGGAGGCGACCACCCCAGTCAAACTACCCACCACGCAATGTCCTTCCTTTCAGAAGTTAGGCTCCAAGTAAGTAAAGGGTGGTATTTCAACGTTGGCTCCACAAACACTAGCGTGCCTGCTTCAAAGCCTCCCACCTATCCTACACATTACTTACTCAAAGTCAATACGAAGTTATAGTAAAGGTTCACAGGGTCTTTTCGTCCCATTGCGGGTAATCGGCATCTTCACCGATACTACAATTTCACCGAGCTCGTGGCTGAGACAGTGCCCAGATCGTTACACCATTCGTGCAGGTCGGAACTTACCCGACAAGGAATTTCGCTACCTTAGGACCGTTATAGTTACGGCCGCCGTTTACTGGGGCTTCAGTTAATGCCTTCGGTTTAACCCTAAGCACCTTCCTTAACCTTCCAGCACCGGGCAGGTGTCAGACCCTATACAGCATCTTTCGATTTAGCAGAGTCCTGTGTTTTTGATAAACAGTCGCCTGGGCCTCTTCACTGCGGCCAACATTGCTGCTGGCGTCTCTTCTTCCGAAGTTACGAGACTATTTTGCCTAGTTCCTTAGCCACGACTCACTCGAGCACCTTAGGATTCTCTCCTCGACCACCTGTGTCGGTTTTGGTACGGGTTGCTTCACTTCGGCTTTTCTTGGATCAGATTACTCTACAGCAGCTTCGCCCGAAGGCTAAGCCTTGACTATTCCGTCAGTCTCCAGCAGATACATCCAACCGTCCCCTTTTATTGTGAGCAAGTATGGGAATATTAACCCATTGTCCATCCACTACCCCTTTCGGGTTCGCGTTAGGTCCCGACTAACCCTCAGCTGATTAGCATGGCTGAGGAAGCCTTGGTCTTTCGGTGAGCAGGTTTCTCGCCTGCTTTATCGTTACTTATGCCTACATTTTCTTTTCTATCCGCTCCACAATACCTCACAGTACTGCTTCGGCGCAAATAGAATGCTCTCCTACCAGATATATATAATATATAAATCCATAGCTTCGGTAATATGTTTATGCCCGATTATTATCCATGCCGGACCGCTCGACTAGTGAGCTGTTACGCACTCTTTAAATGAATGGCTGCTTCCAAGCCAACATCCTAGCTGTCAATGCAGTCCAACCGCGTTGTTTCAACTTAACATATATTTGGGGACCTTAGCTGTTGGTCTGGGTTCTTTCCCTCTCGGACATGGACCTTAGCACCCATGCCCTCACTGCCGCACAACATTTATTAGCATTCGGAGTTTGTCAGGAATTGGTAGGCGATGAAACCCCCGCATCCAATCAGTAGCTCTACCTCTAATAAACTTTTTGCGACGCTGCACCTAAATGCATTTCGGAGAGTACGAGCTATCTCCCAGTTTGATTGGCCTTTCACCCCTACCCACAGGTCATCCGAAGACTTTTCAACGTCAACCGGTTCGGTCCTCCACTCTGTGTTACCAGAGCTTCAACCTGCCCATGGGTAGATCACAAGGTTTCGCGTCTAATCCTACTAACTATGCGCCCTATTCAGACTCGCTTTCGCTCCGGCTCCGGTACTTAATACCTTAACCTCGCTAGTAAAATTAACTCGTAGGCTCATTATGCAAAAGGCACGCCGTCACAGCTTTACGCTGCTCCGACCGCTTGTAGGCGTACGGTTTCAGGTTCTATTTCACCCTTCTATTCGAAGTGCTTTTCACCTTTCCTTCACAGTACTTGTTCACTATCGGTCTTTCAGGAGTATTTAGCCTTGGAGGATGGTCCCCCCATATTCAGACAGGATTTCACGTGTCCCGCCCTACTCATTTATCATCTTATTATGCCTTTCGAGTACAGGATTATCACCTTCTATGATTGTTCTTTCCAGAACATTCCTCTAAACATAAAAAGACTTTTGGGCTAATCCGCTTTCGCTCGCCACTACTTACGGAATCTCTTCGATTTCTTTTCCTCCGGGTACTTAGATGTTTCAGTTCTCCGGGTTTGCTCCTCTTACGAGGTGACATGTCTTCAACATGCCGGGTTGCCCCATTCGGACATCTGCGGATCTATTCGTGTGTGCCAATCCCCGCAGCTTTTCGCAGCTTACCACGTCCTTCTTCGCCTCTGAAAGCCTAGGCATCCGCCATACGCCCTTAACGATTTCTTTCCTATTGGTTACTCAAGCGCTTTATGCGCTCGGTTTTCTCTTTGTGATGTCTTTACCGTTAATGTCAATGATCTTAATGTCTTCTTGTACAACTGATGAACAGATGTTGTTTTTGGCTCCATCCGTAACTTTTAAATCAGTCTTCCAAAACTGTGGAGAATAAGGGAGTCGAACCCTTGACCTCCTGCGTGCAAGGCAGGCGCTCTAGCCAGCTGAGCTAATTCCCCCTCTAGTTAGACTAAGAGACTCAAGATCCTAGATTCAAGATTTTTTATCTTGGCTCTTGGCTCTTTTATCTTCCCGTCTTTTAATTAGTAGTCTCGGGCAGGCTCGAACTGCCGACCTCTACATTATCAGTGTAGCGCTCTAACCAGCTGAGCTACGAGACTGTCTTTTTAGACTTACAGATCCTAGATCCTAGATACAAGACTTTCATTCGTCTTGGTTCCTGGCTCTGGGCTCTTGTATCTCTTCCCTATTACTAATTTCTAGTGGGTTATGTTTTTATATTTAAATTATAAGTAATGGGTAATAAGTAATATGATCTTCCAAACTGTTACACTTGGCTCTTTTTACTTTTACCTTTTTACTTATAAACCAACCAAACAAAAAACTAAAGCTTTACTTTGAACAAGTACTTTGTGTCTAAGACACTGATTTTGTTTAACGTCTTTAAGACGCTCTAAAATGAGATGTTCCAGCCGCACCTTCCGGTACGGCTACCTTGTTACGACTTAGCCCTAGTTACCTGTTTTACCCTAGGCAGCTCCTGTTACGGTCACCGACTTCAGGTACCCCAGACTTCCATGGCTTGACGGGCGGTGTGTACAAGGCCCGGGAACGTATTCACCGCGCCATGGCTGATGCGCGATTACTAGCGATTCCAGCTTCATAGAGTCGAGTTGCAGACTCCAATCCGAACTGAGACCGGCTTTCGAGATTTGCATCACATCACTGTGTAGCTGCCCTCTGTACCGGCCATTGTATTACGTGTGTGGCCCAAGGCGTAAGGGCCGTGATGATTTGACGTCATCCCCACCTTCCTCTCTACTTGCGTAGGCAGTCTCACTAGAGTCCCCAACTTAATGATGGCAACTAGTGACAGGGGTTGCGCTCGTTGCAGGACTTAACCTAACACCTCACGGCACGAGCTGACGACAACCATGCAGCACCTTGAAAAATGTCCGAAGAAAAGTCTATTTCTAAACCTGTCATTTCCCATTTAAGCCTTGGTAAGGTTCCTCGCGTATCATCGAATTAAACCACATAATCCACCGCTTGTGCGGGCCCCCGTCAATTCCTTTGAGTTTCAAACTTGCGTTCGTACTCCCCAGGTGGCTAACTTATCACTTTCGCTTAGTCTCTGAATCCGAAAACCCAAAAACGAGTTAGCATCGTTTACGGCGTGGACTACCAGGGTATCTAATCCTGTTCGCTCCCCACGCTTTCGTCCATCAGCGTCAGTTGTTGCTTAGTAACCTGCCTTCGCAATGGGTGTTCTAAGTAATATCTATGCATTTCACCGCTACACTACTTATTCCAGCTACTTCAACAACACTCAAGACATGCAGTATCAATGGCAGTTTCACAGTTAAGCTGTGAGATTTCACCACTGACTTACACATCAGCCTACGGACCCTTTAAACCCAATAAATCCGGATAACGCTTGCACCCTCCGTATTACCGCGGCTGCTGGCACGGAGTTAGCCGGTGCTTATTCGTATAGTACCTTCAGCTACCCTCACGAGGGTAGGTTTATCCCTATACAAAAGAAGTTTACAACCCATAGGGCCGTCGTCCTTCACGCGGGATGGCTGGATCAGGCTCGCACCCATTGTCCAATATTCCTCACTGCTGCCTCCCGTAGGAGTCTGGTCCGTGTCTCAGTACCAGTGTGGGGGATCACCCTCTCAGGCCCCCTAAAGATCGCAGACTTGGTGAGCCGTTACCTCACCAACTATCTAATCTTGCGCGTGCCCATCTCTATCCACCGGAGTTTTCAATTTAAAATGATGCCATTCTAAATATTATGGGGTATTAATCTTCCTTTCGAAAGGCTATCCCCCTGATAAAGGCAGGTTGCACACGTGTTCCGCACCCGTACGCCGCTCTCTGGATCCCGAAAGATCCATACCGCTCGGCTTGCATGTGTTAGGCCTCCCGCTAGCGTTCATCCTGAGCCAGGATCAAACTCTCCATTGTATGTTTGTCTGACTCACTCAAAGTTTTTAACGCTTTAGTTTTTCCTTACTTGGTTGTTATATTGTATGTCAATGATCTTTTTATCTTTCGCTTTATAACGAAGCAATCTTTCTGTCAGTGTCGCTCCGTATTTGCGAGTGCAAAAGTAAAACTTTATTTTTTAATGACCAAATGTTTTTGAAGAAAATTTTAAAGTTTTTTAAGTAACCTTAACCCTTCTCAAACCCTCAATCTCTATACTTCTGCGCTCCCTATAATTGGGACTGCAAAGATACTAACTATTTTTAAACTGACAACTTTTTTCTCAAAAAGTTATAAAGTTTTTTTTTCGCTTGTTTCTTTTTTGAAGTAATATCGTTTATGCCCACCTAAAGGCTCTTCTGCGCTACTGATTCTCTCTCGTTTTCAGTGGGGCAAAGATAATAACTTATTACAA
>NZ_FTMT01000020.1:0-106669 GCF_900156015.1 Chryseobacterium sp. RU33C
GGGAGAGTAGGCCGCCGCCAGTTTTTATTTTATTTTTAAAAATCCTTTATCTTATTGATAAAGGATTTTTTTTTGCTTTATACCCAAGCAGGGAACACCTAAACTCATACATAATGAGCAATGAGTAATAATTGATAAACGATACATCAATCAACTATCATTGATCAACTATCACTTATCATTTATTACTTATGCTGGACAGCATACACTCCAGTTGTCACTCCGCAGGAGTCTGAACAAAGTATTATCAAATAACTCAGTATTACTTTTGCTTTTTTAACCTTTGAACTCTTAAGACTCTAATAAAGTTGGCTGGATTCCTGCGGAATGAACACCGTAGAAAGAAACGGCGCAAATGAAACAATTAAATAAAGAATTTATAGATACCCTTTGGAATCCTTAAAATTCATTATTCATTACCCAACTCCAAAGTTATAGTCGTATAAGGATCCAATAGCCTAAGATTATGAAGATTGTAAGTTATGGCGGATCAGATCCTTAGTACGACAATAAATTGTAAAGATCCTATTGCTAATCAATAAATTTTATTGGTTTAGGTGGTCTTTCAATTAGTTAAATAGTTATGAAGATTGTATAATGTGTTTTTTAATAGATTACAAATAGAAAAAGTTTTTTTAAAATTAACTTTTCTATAATTGTTGGCAGTACATTTATTTCTTATCCCACCATATACGGCCTTGTATATCACTTTCACTGGCTCCAAATTCAGGATCCTGTTTCATTTGCTCCAATGCTTTCTTTTGATTTTGATAATTCAGATTATCTTTTGAAGGAGTGGGAAGAACAATTCTTCTAGGCATTATTAATAGAATTCCGGCTTCACTGATTGGATTTTCCAGCTTAAGAGCAGTTGAAATATTAGGTATTCCGGTTCTTTTGATCAAGGACCATACTTCATTAGGCTGTTTAAAATAATTTAAATATTCCTGAATGATAATCTGTTCCAATGCCAATGACGGTGTAAATTTAATCTGTGCTTCATTGAGATAAGCTATAATATCAGCATCACTCGCTATTTTGTAATCATCTACCAGTGCTTCTTTGGCAATATAGTTATAGGTTTCAATAGACGCTCTGATTCCTTGTTCGTAAAGATCTTTTGTATTACCCGGAATAAGATTTCTTGCTGTAAGTTCTGCTTTCAACAGAGAATAATCTGCGTAGGTAAGAATTGGGAATATAGCATTTCCTGTTCCAATAATACCTTTTGAAGTATTTTCCGGCCTCCAGATTCTATATTGCAATCTGGAAATCGTATCATAATTTACGCCATTTAATAATCTTTTTGCTGAAGTATAATAACGGCTCATATCGGCTGAAACCATATTGGGGCTTACTGGGCCGCCAACATAACGCTGATTTTCCATAGTGGCTTTCATTTTACCGGCAGCTACAAGTTTATTTATATTTTCTTGGGAATAATCATTCTGCTGAAAAAAGATAGATATTCTGGGATCTTTATTTTCGTTCATGAAATCAACCATAGGCTTTGAGGCAGACATTCCTACAGGATTAAAATTACCATGCTCTGTAAATCTTCTGGCGCGTAAAAGGAAGCTTGATGCTGTACTGCTAATCTCATCCCTTGATAAAACCTGTGCAGCAATGGCGGTCAGTTTGGCTGGATTTCTTTTCATAAGCCTTGATGCAATTTTCAATCTTAACGAATTGGCAACCCTTTTCCATTTGCTTATATCTCCGTTAAAAAACAGATCTTTGTCTCCGGGGTTTATCTGTACAGATTGATCTGCGCTTTGTATGGCCGTATAAACATCATTCAGCTGTTTGTCAAAAACATCATATAATTGTTCCTGTGTTTCAAATACCGGAGTCTGTGTACCTCCATAGCGTGCCTGAAAAGCTTCTGTATAGGCCATGCTTCCATTCACATCTGTTACATACCATGCATAATAAACTTTTAAAATTGTGGCAATGCTTTTGATGTTCACGTATTTTTTTTGTTCTTCAGCGGGCATATGATCTATTTTATAAATGATGTCTGTAAGTAAAGCACCATGATCTCCATAAAAGATATCTTTCCTCTGATTCATGTTGGAACCGTCACTCATAAACTGTGAAGAATTACCCGTACTGGGAACCAGGGTCTGAGTCCATGGCATAATTCTACGGTAATAATCGTAATAGTATTCGAAACTCGCATTATATCCTTTCATAATGGCTAAAGGAAGAAGTTCTTCAGGGGTAGCATTTATTTGATCTACAGGATTGGTATTAATCTCAGCAAAATCGCGTGTACAGGATATGAAAAAGAGAAGTGGTAAAATAAGTATAAGTATTTTTTTCATTTTTGATTATTTTTTATAATATTTAGAATGAGAAATCCAGATTAAATCCAAAATATCTGGACATAGGAGAGCCTCCATATTCCGCAAAGCTGCCTGCACTGTTGGAATATTTTCCTTCAGGGTTTATTCCATCCGGTAATTTATTATAAATATAAAATAGGTTCCTGCCTATAAGGGATAGGTTCAGGGTATTTACTCCAAGAGATTTGATCATTTCAGGTTTAAAGGAATAGGTAAGGCGTGCTTCACGTAGGGAGACCCATGTATTTTCAAATATAGCCTGCTCCCTTATGCCATTTCCCCATGAGGCTAATCTGTTGTAGTAGGATGATGTTTTTACGGGGTTGATCCACCCTTTTTCATAAGCTTCCTGATAAGTCATACCGCTTACATCTCTGGTGACTCCTTGTTTATCCTTTATGATAGAATTTTGGGCAAATACTCCATCAGGAATTACCCCATATTGAGTGTTGCCCTGGGAATCAATATATTTGATTCCTCCTCTTTCCTCATCCCTGTACTTTAATGTGGATGAAAGGTTGCCAAACTGAACACCATAATTGTAGGTTGCAGAAAGAATATCACCACCTACTCTTGCATCTATCAGTACACTTAAAGATAAGTTTTTATATTTGAAAGTGTTTCTGAAGCTGGCTAAAAAATCAGGAGTTAATTTCCCTACTGTAGTATATTCCTGATTTTGGTAGGAATTTGACCTCAGATAAGAACCATCAGTTTTAAGAACTTTCATTCCGTTTCTGGGATCATCAATTTTATTACCATTCGCATCCAGAGCCTGATATCTGGCATAGGCATATTGGGTTTGTATCAAACCATATTGTTGGCCAGGTATTGCTATACTTTTTACATCAGTACCCATACCCCAGTTTAATACATATTCAGTAACACCGGGATACAGCTCAATAAGTTTATCCCTGTTTTAAGAGAATGTAACTGTGGTATTCCATTTGAAGTTGGGAAGTTTTACCGGAATGGCGTTCACAACTACCTCTATACCTTGGTTTTGCAGATTTCCGGCGTTAATCTGCTGCTGGCGGAGTCCTGATTCTTGCGGTAAGGAAAGAGTTAACAACTGATTGGTTGTATTGGTTTTATAAAAGGAAACATCAAAATCCAGCCGGTTACTGAAGAAAGACATATTTAATCCAAATTCTACAGATCTGCTCAATTCATTTTTTAAATTTAAATTCGCAAGCGAGTTACTATTGAAGCCAACTAACGGAATGCGTGTTCCATCGGGGGAATTGTAAGCTAAAGGATCAGGTCTGTAGTAAAGGCCGGAGCTTGTGTTGTATGGTGAAGTATCTCTTCCAACCCATGCCAGACTTCCTCTAAGGCTTCCGGAATTTATCCAATTTGGAAGTTTAAAAGAATTGGAAAATATCCAGTTTCCCACAAACGAAGGATAAAAATAGCTTATACTTCCATGTCCATCAGGATATGCCAGTGTGGAAGACCAGTCATTACGGCCTGTGATATCAATGAACAGCTGGTCTTTCCATCCGAAATTAGCAAAAGCGTACAGGCCCTGAATTCTTTTTGGGGACTGATTACCATCAGTATAATAGACCTCACTTTCTGCCGGATCTATTGAGTTCTGGATCTGGAAAACGCCCGGAGAATTAAGTCCTCCATTAGTCCATTGCCTTTTGGCTTTGTATTTGGATCTGAAATCTTCTCCACCAACAGATGCATTAAGGGTAAGATTTTCCGACAATTTGAAGTTGGCATTCAATAAAAATTTCGTAGTATACTGTTCCTTTCTTCCTTCCAAAATACTATAGCCACCGCCATTAAATCCTGGGCTTTCTCCAAGTATTTTAGATTCATTCAGAAAATTATAATTATTGAAGTTGCCGTTTATCATTAAGTTTAACCAGTCTGTTAGCTGGGATTTTAGTTCGATCCTGCCTATATAATTGTTTTCTTTCTGGGTTCTTGTATTCTGGAAAATATTAAAATAAGTAGATGCCATACCGTAAGGATCTGCATTGTCTAGTTTCATTCCTCCATTTACAGGATCCATATAATTGTTTTTCCAATAAACCGCATCAAAACTTCTGGGAGTGCCATAGATAAAGCTGAAGAGCGGACTTTCATTTCCTCCCTGAGGTACGGGGTTCTGCCCGAAAGACCGGTTATAGTTGAAACTTGCATCTACCTGCAAATATTTACTGAACTGATGGGTTCCACGGATAAAATAGGCATTTTTGATAAACTTATTACGGGGAAGAATACCGTCTGCTTCCTGATTGGTATAATTGAATAAAATAGTAGATTTTTTATTTCCTCCTGAGAGTTCAAATGAGTTTTTACGATCAAACCCTACCTGATAAATATTCTTATAGTTATTCGGCTGGGGATTCCACAGAATGGTCCTGCCATCAATATCCTGTACTGGTTTTCCGTCAAATTTTGGCCCGTAGCTATAAAAAAAATTGTTAGGATCGATAAAACGGTTTCCGTCAGCATCCGTTGAAAAACTGGGTCCAATACCGGCGCCAAATTCATTCTGAAACCTGGGACCGCCATAGACATGCTGTGTAGTAAGAGAAGAATTTATCCTGACACTCAATCCATTTGTTCCTTTTCCTTTCTTGGTTGTAATGACAATAACCCCGTTAGCAGCCCGTGAGCCATAAAGAGCAGATGCAGCAGCTCCTCTTAATACGGAAACGGATTCAAAAACATCTGAGTTCAGGTTTTTCATTTCATTACCGAAATCATAACCCGCACCCCAGGAGTCCGCACCCGTTACTCCATTGTCAATAACTACTCCATCAACTACTATCAGAGGCTGATTATTGTTGCCTAATGATGTATTTCCCCGGATCTGAATCCTGGCACTGGACTGCGGGCCTCCGGAGCCTGCCGTAATTTCTACACCCGGAAGTTTACCCTGAAGGGCTTCCATAGGATTAACGACACCAGCCTGGGTAATGTCTTTGGTTTCTACTTTGGTAATGGCGTAGCCTAGTTTTCTCTGATCTCTTTTGATCCCAAGTGCAGTAACAACAACTTCATCAATTTGTTTATTCTTTATAGAATCTTTCTTCGCATTTTGACCGCTTAGGTGGTTTGTACTCAATAGAAAACAAAAAACGCCAACAGCCAAGGGATGTCTTGTATTTAATTGTTTCATTTTGTTCATCATTTGCTTATTGCAATATATAAAAAAAATATAGTACAATAGCACAAATGCGAATGTAACGTATTGATTGTCAGTATTTATTGAGTTGTGTTTTTCTTTTCAATGCTGATTTTAATGTATAATTTTCTGTAATTATCAATATTAAAAATATAAAAAATGATCATATACTATTATCTGTAAATTTTATTTTTTTACTTTTTATATGATATAAGCTTTTGTCTATTAGATATGAGGCTGTAAATTATTTATTGTCAATTTATTTAATACGTATGAAGAATCCCTTGCCAATATGATAAGGGATTAATTTATTGAAAAAGGATAACAATTATATCATACCTGTATGACTCCAAGATTGAACTTCTCAGTGATAGGAGAATGATTAGCAGCTTCAATTCCCATAGAAATCCATTTTCTTGTGTCGGCAGGATTGATGATTGCATCTGTCCATAATCTTGCTGCTGCGTAGGTGGATTCAGTCTGTTTCTGATATTTCTTTGAAATGGTATCCAGAATTTCGTTGTGCTCTTCTTCTGAGATTTCTTTTCCTTGCTTTTTTAAGGTAGATTCCTGAATCTGAGCCAGTACTTTGGCAGCCTGTGCACCTCCCATTACCGCTAAATCTGCCCACGGCCATGCAACAATTAATCTTGGGTCATAAGCTTTTCCGCACATTGCATAGTTTCCTGCTCCATAAGAGTTGCCTGTAATGATCGTAAATTTAGGAACTACAGAGTTGGAAACCGCATTTACCATTTTAGCTCCGTCTTTAATAATACCGCCATGTTCTGATTTTGAACCTACCATAAATCCGGTAACATCCTGTAAGAAAATTAAAGGGATTTTTCTTTGATTACAATTTGCAATAAATCGGGTTGCTTTATCTGCGGAATCAGAGTAGATCACTCCTCCGAACTGCATTTCTCCTTTACCGCTTTTAACAAGCTTTCTCTGATTGGCTACAATTCCTACAGACCAGCCGTCCACTCTTGCTGTTGCGCAGATAATACTTTTACCATAGTCTGGTTTATATTCATCATACTCGGAGTTATCCACAATACACTTGATAATTTCATAGGTATCGTATTGTTCAGCTCTTGAAACCGGCATAATTCCGAAAATATTTTCAGGATTTTCTCTTGGCGGGAAACTTTCTATTCTGTCAAAACCTGCTTTTTCAGTAGTTCCTACAGATTTCATGATGGTTTTGATTCTGTTCAGAGCATCTTTATCATCTTTGGCTTTATAATCCGTCACACCTGAAATAGAGCAGTGGGTAGTTGCTCCACCCAATGTTTCATTATCAATACTTTCTCCGATAGCGGCCTTTACCAGATAACTTCCTGCAAGGAAAATAGAGCCTGTTTTATCCACAATCATAGCTTCGTCGCTCATGATGGGAAGATAGGCGCCGCCGGCTACACAACTTCCCATAACAGCTGATATCTGGATGATTCCCATGGAACTCATTTTAGCATTGTTTCTGAAAATTCTTCCAAAATGCTCTTTATCCGGAAATATCTCATCCTGCATAGGTAGATAAACTCCTGCAGAGTCTACCAGATAAATGATTGGAAGTTTGTTTTCCATAGCAATTTCCTGTGCTCTCAGGTTTTTCTTTCCTGTGATAGGAAACCAGGCACCGGCTTTTACAGAAGCATCATTAGCAACAATAATACACTGTCTTCCGGAAACGTAGCCAATAACCACTACAACACCTCCGCTAGGGCATCCTCCATGCTCCTGATACATTTCGTATCCTGCAAATGCTCCAATTTCTATGGAATCTGAATCTTTATCGAGAAGATAATCTATTCTTTCTCTTGCTGTCATTTTTCCTTCATCACGAAGCTTTTGAAGCCTCTTCTCACCACCACCTTTTTTAATTTCGGTGAGTAAGCGATTTATTTCAGATAATTTTAATCTGTTCTGATCTTCTCGTTTATTGAATTCGATGTCCATAAAATTTTCAATTTTTTACGCTTAAAGATACTATTTTTATGAGGAATATAAATTGGAAGTAAAACAGATGTTTAATTATTTGGTTTCTAGTAAATTGTGAAATTTTTAACTAAAAAATATTTTTAAATAATTTATATTTTTTCTAACTTTACACTAGAGTAACAGAGATGGTATTCTCTGCAAACTACTCTAAGTTCCTAGTTTATTTTTTTAATAGTTTATTATTTGAAGGCCCTGAAAGTTTAACAAATTTTCAGGGTTTTTTTGGGCAGTGTAGTTATTATTTTAATTTCTTTTAACTTTTTTTAGATTAAAATTATCTTTTTATCAATATTTTGCGTTTGCTATTTGTAAATTTGCACGTTAAAAATTTAAAGGGGTTAGGTTATGCATAAATTGGCACTTTTCAGGTTGCATTTAATAGTTTTTTTATGGGGGTTCACTGCAATTTTAGGAAAATTGATTCAAGCCAATGCCCAGATCCTTGTATTTTACAGAATGTTGTTTGCTTCTATCTTTCTGTATGTATTTATCAGGTTTTTTAAAAAAGAAAGCATAAAGGTTTCTAAAAAAATATTTTTTCAGCTGGCGGCAATAGGTTTTGCCATGGCACTCCATTGGTATTGCTTTTTTTATTCTATTAAAGTTTCCAATGTTTCTATTGCGCTAAGCTGTCTTTCCTTATCTACACTTTTTGCCTCCATTCTGGAACCTGTTATTTTTAAAAGAAAGATTGATGTATCTGAAGTGGTAATGGGAAGTGTTATCGTAGCTTGTATATTATTGATCTTTAAGACAGAGTTTCATTTTAAAGAAGGCATTATTTATGGAATTCTGAGTGCCGTATTCGGTACTGTTTTTTCTGTTTTTAATGGTAAGATGTTTGGTAAAACAAGTTCTGGAAACATAATTTTTTATGAAATCTTCTGTGGTTGGTTTATTTTAATGATATTTTATTTGCTTTCGGGGCAAATTTTTCAGATGAACGAAATAAACTATAGTGATCTGGCGTTAATATGCTTGTTAGCCAGTGTTTTTACTGCTTTTCCAATGCTGGAATCTGTTAATTTAATGAAATATATATCACCTTTTACGTTAATTTTAACAGTTAATTTAGAGCCGGTCTACGGAATTATACTAGCTTTTTTTATCTTTGGGGAATCAGAACATATGAGCCCGATATTTTATGTCGCTTCAGGTGTTATGATACTGGCAATCATTGCAAATGGATTAATAAAAGCCAGAAAAACTAAAAACTTAAACTAAGCATCAAATTTATATGATGAAAAAATATTTTTTACTTGCATTTTCACTGTTGTTTGGGCTTTCTCAATCTCAGATTATCAGGAAATATTCCAATGAGTTCTTAAATATCGGAGCTGGAGCAAGAGGGCTTGCTATGGGAGGGGCGGTAATTAGCAACCAGGATGATGTATATTCTCCTATGTGGAACCCGGCAGGCTTGATGTCTGTTGAAAGAGACTGGCAGGGAGCAGCAATGCATGCTGAATACTTTGAGTCTATCGCAAAGTATGATTATCTGGCTTATGCAAAAGTACTTGAAGAAGGCGTATTTGGAGTTTCCGTAGTAAGACTTGGGGTAGATAATATTTTGAATACAACTCAGATGATCGATTCTGAAGGGAACATTGATTATGATAAAATTACCAAGTTTTCCCAATCCGATTATGCAGCTATTCTTTCTTATGCATTCAGACCGGGAGGGAATCCTAAACTGGATGTTGGGGTGAATGCTAAAATTGTCTATAGAAATGTGGGTAAATTTGCGAGTGGTTATGGTTTTGGGTTCGATGTTGGAGCAATTTATAAGGCAGATAACGGCTGGAAGTTTGGAGGAATGGTGAGAGATATCACCACTACCGTAAACTTCTGGACGATCAATCAGAAAGAACTTTCTACTGTTGTAAACGGTGAGGAATTCAACCCTGCTCCTAAAGATAAACTGGAACTTACAATGCCTAAACTCAATGTAGGTGCCAGCAAATTATTCGAAATCAATAGCAGTGTTTATGTATTACCGGAAGCCGGGATCAATGTGGATTTTGCTAAAACAGCGTCATTAATTTCTACCGACTTTGCCAGTATCAGTCCATATGCCGGAGCTGAATTAGGCTATCAGAAAATGATTTTTGTAAGATTGGGGATCAACAGATTCCAGTCTATTACAGATATAGAGGATCTTAAAAGAAAAGTTTCTTTCCAGCCAAGTGCGGGTCTTGGGATCAGATATAGAGGGCTAACGCTGGATTATGCCATTACGAATTCGGGGATTGGCGGATCTAATTTCTATTCCAATTTCTTCTCTTTAAAACTGGATATGGGAGCATTCAGAAACGATTAAAACTATAGAAATGAAAAAGTTATTAATGCTGATGTTGGTAGTAAGCTCAACATTGGCTTTTACCCAAAAGATTACCGACTATAGATATGTGGTGATTCCTGAAAAATTTAAAACCTTTAAGAATAGCAGTTTCGGATTGGAAGCTTATCTTGCTAAAGTGTTACAGGAAAAGAAATATGAAATTTTAACTGAGGCTATGGATAAATGGCCATCTGAGGCTAAAAATAATTCATGTAATGTAGCTAATGCTGAAGTATTGAATGATAAGAGCTTGTTTACAAATAAAGTAATTCTACAGTTCAGAGACTGCAACAAAAAGGTGATTTTTGAATCTAAAGGACGTTCAGATATAAAAGAATTTGAAGAGGGGTTTCCTGATGCATTGAAGCAGGCTTTAACATATGTAGCATTCTCCAACCCGGTAGAAATGCTGCCTGCTGCTAACAATAGTAATGCTGCTCAGAATTTCTCACAGTCTGAGCCTGTGGCATCAACAACAAATCAGGAGGGGAGCGATTACTCAAACGGAAAACTGGATCTTCAGAAAATACAGATTGAGCCTAATCAGTTTATTCTGGCAAAATCCGGAAGCTCAGTACCGTTTGCTGTTTTCAAAGCAACTTCAAAGAGCTCTGTTTTCCTTGTAAAAATGGCTGATGGGAATACCACTATCGGATATTTTGAAAATAGGAATATTGTGATAGATATTCCGCAGGCAGACGGAAGGTATTCCAAAGAAGTATTTGTGGCAAAATAATTTTCACAAGCAGAAATAAAAACATAAAAGGCTCTTGAAAAAAAGAGCCTTTTATAATATATATGCTGATGTGTTTTTCATAGTTCCGGAAATTTGAAAGTGGTTTTATCTTTTTTAGAAAAAACGATTATCATAAAGATGTATAATGTTAAATTTAAAAGATTGATAAATTGGAGATCATTTTCATAGTATTATCGTCATTAGTTGATAATACTAATTTATGAATAAAATATAAATAATGCTATTATTTAGTAAAATATTTATTAATATATCTTTTTTATTGATTTATTTCATTTTATGTTGAAAAATAATTGTTTTTTTAATCCCCTGTTAATGAAATAGCAAATAGCCGTAAAATCCTATGAAGAGAGGATTTTTATTAAGAAAATTTAACAGTAGGTACCACGCAATAATTAATTGGTATTAAAAAATTCCCAGATTACTTTCGCCTTACTTTTCCCTAAAATTTCTTCCAGAGTCTCCAGATTGGCCTCTTTGATACGTTTTACGGACTTTAATTTAGACAGAAGCAGTTCAATAGTTTTTTCCCCCACCCCAGGAATTTCTTCCAGTTCAGATTTTATTGTAGAATTTTTTCTTCTCGTTCTGTGATGTTTTACACCAAACCGGTGAGCTTCGTCACGGACACGCTGAAGGATTTTTAATGTTTCAGATTTTTTATCCAGATATAAAGGAATAGGATCTTCCGGGAAGAAAATTTCTTCAAGTCTCTTAGCGATCCCTACAATAGTAATTTTTCCATAAAGACCTAGTAATCTCAGGCTTTTTACAGCAGAAGACAGTTGCCCTTTTCCGCCATCAATAAGAATCAGCTGAGGAAGACTTTCTCCTTCATCAAGCATTCTTTTGTAACGGCGGTAGATCACTTCTTCCATTGTTGCAAAATCGTTTGGTCCTTCCACTGTTTTAGGATGGAAAATTCTGTAATCTGCTTTACTCGGTTTTCCGTCTTTAAAAACAACACATGCAGACACAGGATTCGTTCCCTGAATATTTGAGTTATCAAAACCTTCAATATGTCTTGGCTCTACAGGCATTCTCAACAATTTCTGCATTTCGGCCATGATTCTGTTGGTATGCCTTTCAGGATCTACAATCTGAACCTGTTTCAGTTTTTCAAGACGGTATTCTTTAGCATTTTTTTCAGAAAGCTCTACAATTCTCTTTTTGTCTCCTACCTTAGGAACAATCAGCTTTACATTTGGGATTTCTACAGAAAGATGAAATGGTAAAAGAACTTCTTTAGAATCGGAAGAAAACTTCTGGCGAATCTCAATCAGAGCTTCCTCCATAATATCTTCATCGGTTTCTTCAAGAATCTTTTTGATCTCAGTAGTAAAACTCTGGATGATATTCCCGTTTCTGATTTTAAAGAAATTGACATAAGCAGCGGTCTCATCACTCGTCATTCCGAAAACATCTACATCATCAATATTGGGATTTACTACGGTGTTTTTGGCCTGATAATCCTCAAGAATATCCAGTCTTTCCTTAATAATCTGAGCCTCTTCAAATTTAAGACTGGAAGCCAGTTTCATCATCTGATTCACCAGATAATCTTTTGCTTTCCGGAAATCTCCTTTAATAATTCCGCGGATGGCATCTATTTTTTCGTCATAATCTTCTTTGCTTTCAAGATCTTCACATGGCCCTTCGCAGTTTTTGATGTGATATTCCAGACAGACTTTATATTTTCCATCCGCAATCTTGGCTGGAGAAAGATTCAGGTTACATGTTCTAAGCTTATAAATGTGTTTTATAGTATCCAGCAATATTTTTGCAGGACGTACTTTTGCATACGGACCGTAATATTCTGATCCGTCTTTAATCATATTTCGGGTCAGAAAAATTCGAGGAAAATCTTCATTTTTGATACAAATCCATGGATAGGTCTTGTCATCCTTCAACATGACATTATAAAACGGCTGATACTCCTTGATCAGATTATTTTCCAATAGCAAAGCATCATATTCACTGTTGACAATCGTGGTTTCCAGTCTCTGGATTTTGCTGACCATTATTTTGATCCTGTATCCGGAAAGGTTTTTATTGAAGTAAGATAGAACCCTCTTTTTAAGATTTTTAGCTTTCCCAACATACAAAAGCTGTTCGTTTTTATCATAATAACGATAAACGCCGGGTTCGGATGGTAAAGTTTTGAGCTGTAGTTCTAAAGAAGGATTCATATAACAAAATTAAGGAATTTAGTTTCAGAAAAAAAACAGCAGAAAACAAATGCTTTTCGGAAGTGTTGATTTCCCATAAAAAAAGAGACTGCTTTTTAAAGACAGCCTCTCTCTTTTAATCATAGATTTGTGTTGTTGATATTTGTGTTATACAATTACGACCTGTAAAGAAATCCATCTTGTACCATCGCTGATAATTCTCCATTGCGAATAATTCTGCCCGGTCTGGACTTCATAATTCAATGATGAACTTTTGGTATTGTAACTGTTGGTCTCGGTAATAGCACCAAGCATGGGATAATTTGTAAACGCGCTTTCTCCTGTGCTGGAACCAAGCCTATCGCTGTCATTAATGAAATGCAGGATTCTTCCCGGACACGTGGTAGGATCCGGCAAAATCATATTCGCCGTTGTATTAATAAAAGGACTCGTGTTCCCGATATTGCCAGATGAAGCTCCTCCGGTAGACGCTGTGTTGAATCTCAGAATAAGGATGTAATCATCTGGCTGAATGGTATAAGGTGTTGCAGGGCTGTATGTTCCGGTAATGATTTTGAATCCTTCTACATGGCCGGAAGACGAATTTCGCACATTATACCATTTGTTTGTTGGAGAATCGTAAAAATACAAACCTACAGAAGTTACATTAGAAACTTTATTGATGGCAGATCCGTCTAATGAAGTTACAAAAACAAGAGTTCCGTTTTGGTCTGTTCCGTAAGAAGCGTCTTTTGCGGAAAGTTGAGAGCGGGTTAATCTTGGTGTTGTAAATCCGTCAGGAACAGTTGCTGTAGAAGCCAGACCATTTACCTGTAATGTTACCTTAGGATCGGTAGTTCCAATTCCTACTCTTCCTGTGTCTGTCGCAACAAATTCAGTTCCGGCAGTTCTTGCAGTGCCGTCCGATTTTGTACCGATCTTAACGCTAGATGAAGTTATATCGTTGGTCCAAGCATCATTGGTCATGTCGAGAGGACTCCATACCGTACCATTCCAATAGTGAAATCCCTGTGAAAAAGTGCCTGCATTCGTGATAAGATACACGAGCTGTCCGTTAACTGTTCCATTAACGGCAAGGTCATTCACTCTTGGAACTAAAATACCATCGTTTGCAGTAACAGCACCCGGCCCTGAACTGGTGTGGTTTTTTGCGCGGATATCTAGTGTGGCTTCCGGAGTAGGAGTGTTAATGCCTACTTGTGCTAAAACAAAAGAAGGGGAAACTATAGCCATTAGTAAAGCTAAATATATTTTTTTCATTTTTATTTTTTTTAATTGAAGATAAATTATTTTGTTATTATTATCGAGGGTAAACAAAATATAGTGGGGGAGGTCTTATATCAAATCTTTTTTTATGATCTGAAGAGCCTATCTTTGAGTTATTGAAATTTGGATTTACAGCATGATTGGTATAGACATATAACTCAAGAGAATTTTTTGCAAAATAAACGGGATGTATTATTTTTTTTATAGTTAAAGGAGATGGAATAACAAAACAGCATGAAGAAGAGGTTTGAACACTAATTTGCGAATTATTTCTCTTTTGTTGAAAGATATATGAATTTTTTACAATCTTTTCATATTGCTTTTCTTTTTTTGATTTGGTCTCGCTTTTCTTTATTTGCTCGTCTGGCCTGTTTTTTTTAACCTGTAAAGCAACTTTTACAGCTTTTTCATCATTTGCTGTTTTATTGGATATCAATTTTCCCTTTCCTTCCACAGAAATGGCTGCAGCGTCGAGTGCAGTATCATCCAGTACATAAACGCAGGTTCCTTCACCAATATAAATTTGTGTTTTTGCCTTCTGGCATAGGAATAAGAATATAATCACCAGCAGGCTTTTCGAAAAGCTTGCGATCCATTTGCGATCTGGTGATTTTATTTTTATCATGACGAAAGATTTCGTTATTATGGAAGGTTATATTTCAACAAACATCTTTTTCCACTTTGCAATAGAGTTTCTGCTGATTTTAAATTCTCTGGAAAGATCGATGTTCGTTAATCTGTTCTTTTTCTGATATTTTAAGATCTGAATAATAGCTTTGTCATCATACGCCCTGAATTTTCCATTGTCCTCCGGACCAGAGATATTTACACCCATTAATTTTCTTTCAATCTCTATAATTTCCAGAAAAGAAATATTAGGTCTATCCAGCAGAGCTTTACAGCTTTCTTTCTTTTCCTGGTATTTCATTTCAATCATATCGGTATAAATCTTCCTGTAATCAGGAGCGGCTAGATTTTTTTTGAGTGATTGTATTTTTCTATCCATTTGTATAATGTTGTTTTAGGAATTCTATACTCTCCGATAATCTGTGTTCTGGTCTTCTTTTTCTCATTCAGCAGTTCCAGGATAAAATCTATAATTTCTTTTGTGTAAATATTTTTCCTGTAAACAGGGACAGACTGTTTTTGCTTCTTTACAGTTTGTATTTTTTCAGGTGGTGAAAATAATATGATGTGCTGCACATAAATCCTGAAAAAATCGTACTTAAGCAGTTTGCTCCATCTCAATAGGAGATCGGTCTCAATGCTTGGATTTTCATACATCTTCTGTATTTCGTTTTCTGAACAGTTGAGAAAATTTTGTATCCGTTTGGTTTCAATTCCTTTTTCCTCTGCTTTTTGCCGGATGATTTTTCCGATGTGGATATTTTTTATATCAAAAGACATCATCAATAAATTTTAATTCAACACTTGTGGTATTTATCCCAACCTGAACACATATTTTCACTTGACTTTAATCATCATTTTTCAGGAAAATAATAGAATATGATTAGAGATTCATTAATAGTATTGCAAATTTAGGTGGTTATATAAACCATTTTATGTAAATTTTATAGTTTTATTATTTAACTTAATAAATTGTAAATAACTGATTTTTAAATTTTTAAATTAGTTAATTTATAAATTGATTGCTATTGTCGTTTTCGTTGGCAATTATTTCGTGCTTGTGAAATGAAATCTCTACCTTTATGAAAATGATAACCTCTGAAACATAAACCCTATGAAATTAAATGTAAAAGAGTTCCTTAATTCGGGTCCCTCATCCCTGGATCAGTTGCTTAAGATGTACTATTTTCATTACAATCTTCTGCTTCTTGTTGTGCTGTCTGTTCACACAGTTGTTTTTTATTGTGAAGGACAAAATCTTGTTGCTTTCATAATGCTGGGTATTCTGCTTTTTTTGTCTATGCTAACTATGATTATTTACAGATTGGAATATCAGGTGCTGAAATATTTTCTAAATTATTATATGATTGTAAAGACCATTTTTTTATATGGGATTTTGTTTTTATTCTGGAAAAAAGCCCCGGAAATCATTCTGTTTTTTGCATTACTGCCTTTGGGGACGTATAATTTATACAGATTCCGCGCTTTAGTATTAAGTACGCTTATTATTGGAGTCTTTCTTATTTTTTTTACCATAATACCACAGTCTTTTTTTCCTGTGCTTATAAATGAAAGTGCTTTAGAGTTCAGTAAGTTTAAAATATTATTTACTTTCCTTGTAGTCGCGTTGTTTTTTATTTTTTACAATAGCAAGATTACGGAGAAAAAGTTTATCGTTCGGAATAGTTTTACTGATGGTCCGCAATATGCATTTACCTCAGTAGCGGAAGATACAAATGATGTACTGGAGAAAAACACAGAAATGTATAATGAAATTTACAAAAAAATCATTGATTATCTCGATCATCAGATGCCTTGGAAAAAGCATGATTACAGCATTCAGGATCTTTCTTACAATTTTGGGATCAACACCACCTACATTTCAAGAGCCATAAGCATTAATACCGGAATGAATTTTAAAAACCTGATCAATTCATACCGTATTAACTACATCAAGGAGGAAATAAAGGTAAATTATCCCAAATATACTTTGATGTATATTTATATGACAGCAGGCTTTAAGCATCAGTCAACATTCAACAGAGCTTTTAAACAGATAGAAAACAAAACTCCTTCTGAGTTTATTAAATCCATTGAGCCGGAATCATATGCTTTGTACGAATAATGTAGTATGAAATATAGAAAATGAAGATGCCTTTCAGATTTTTTACATAAAAATAAGCTTCTTCTGAATTTAGTTTTAACAGTAATGGTGAAATGCGTAATTTTAAGAAAATTTTTTAGAAATGATATACGGAGTAGATGTTTTTACTTTCCATGATGTTCTGGAAATCTGTAAAAAACCAAATAAAGCAAAGCTTAATAAAGCTTCAAAAGAACAAATCTTAAAATCTCAGAAAAACGTACAGAAAATAGTAGAGTCTGACAGATGTGTATATGGAATCAATACAGGATTCGGACCATTATGTGATACTAAAATTTCAGCGGACGAAACCGCTCAGTTACAATATAACCTGATCATTTCTCATGCAGTGGGTGTAGGGAAGCCTATTGATAAAGAGCTTTCCAAGATTATGATGATTGCCAAAGTACATGCTCTTTCGAAAGGATTTTCAGGCGTTTCCCTGGAAGTAATTGAAAGAATGATTCTGATGCTTGAGAAAGATATCATTCCGGTGGTTCCTGAACAGGGATCTGTAGGAGCCTCAGGAGATCTTGCTCCATTAGCACATCTTGTACTGCCTTTGCTTGGTTTAGGACAGGTTTGGGAAGGAAATCAGGTTTTCGAAACAATAGATATTCTTAAAAAACACGACCTTGAACCATTAGCTTTAGGTCCCAAAGAAGGATTAGGATTGATCAATGGTACGCAGTTTATCCTTGCTCATGCAATCAAGGGACTTGAGAAATTTGAATATTTACTGGACCTGGCGGATATGACTGCGGCCATGAGTATTGAAGCGTACAGAGGTTCTGCAAGCCCTTTCAAAAAAGAGCTTCACGAGATCAGACCTTTTGAAGGCAGTAAAAAAGTAGCTGCAAGAATGCTTAAGTTCTTAAAGGGATCAGAAAATTTAAAAGCTCACGAAGATTGTGAAAGAGTTCAGGATCCTTATTCCATGAGATGTGTACCACAGGTTCACGGAGCCAGTAGAAATGCTTTTGAGCACCTTAAAGGAATGGCAGAAACAGAATTAAATTCCGTTACTGATAACCCGATTGTATTAAGTGCTGAAGAATCTATTTCAGGCGGAAACTTCCACGGACAGCTGATGGCACTTCCTTTAGACTATGCTACCTTAGCCGCCGCAGAATTGGGGAATATTTCAGACAGAAGAAGCTACTTATTGCTAGAAGGAAAGTATGGACTTCCAAGATTACTAACAGAAAGCTCAGGATTGAATTCCGGATTTATGATCCCTCAATATACTTCAGCAGCCTTGGTTACAGAGAATAAGACATTATGTTTCCCTGCATCGGCAGACTCTATTCCTACAAGTTTAGGACAGGAAGATCATGTTTCTATGGGAAGTATTTCAGGAAGAAAATTCAATCAGGTGCTTGGAAATCTTGTGAATATTTTATCTGTTGAGCTGATGTTTGCCGCTCAGGGACTTGAATTCAGAAGACCTGCAAAATGTTCTAAAGTAATTGAAGAAAACTTCACTATTCTTCGTTCCAAAGTTGCCAAGCTGGAAGATGACAGGTTGATTGGGAAAGATATGTTAGCAATTGCAGAGTTGATCAATGAAAGAAAATTCATTGTCAATTAACTCAAATAAAATCAAAGCTTCCGAAATGGGAGCTTTTTTTGTTTTCATTAATATTTTAATCAAACTAAATGCATATACTCAGAACAGATTCCACCAACACAGATTTTCAAAACCTTGTAAAATCCCTTGATGCTACTTTAGCTGAGCATAATGGAGAAGATGACGGCTTCTTTGCTCAGTTCAATACAATTGATACCATTAAAAACTGTCTCGTAGCTTATATAGATGGTATTCCTGCAGCGTGTGGAGCATTCAAGCCCTTTTCAGAAGATAGCGTAGAAATAAAAAGGATGTTTACCCATCCGGAGTTCAGAAAAAAAGGATTAGGTTCCACTATTGTAAAAGAACTGGCAGGCTGGGCAGCAGAATTGAACTTTAAAAAAGCCATATTGGAAACTTCCCGGGATCTTAAAAGCGCCATCTCTGTTTATGAGAAAAACGGTTTTTACAAAATATCCAATTATGGGCAATATGTTGGAATAGAGCAAAGTGTCTGCTACGAAAAAGTATTATAATTTAATATTCATGTCATGCTAAATTCATTTTTTTTAAATTTTTAATTCTCATTAAAGTGTTATATTGTGGTTCTAATCAAAATTATAACATATGAAAAAAACTGTATTCCTACTGGCAATATTTTTTGCCCTAAACTCGTGTTCCAGAGAAGATCTTCAGAACGAAAATGTAAGAACTGAAATGTCTCAGAAAGATCCGCTGACAGCAAAACAGATCAATGAAAGGATCAATCAGGCAATTAAAACGGACGGTACTTTTAATTGGAAGAATGAATCTGATCATTTCGTATGGAGTGCTATTTTCCGTGGAAATAAAATGGTATCTATCGGTTTTGGAACTTCAAAAGATGATTTCGACAGAAGTAAATCTCCAAACAGTAATGATATCGAAAAAGAAGTTCTTTCTGTAATCAAAAAATATGAAGGAAAAGAAGAGAGAAATTTCCTTCTTCTTTCAGATCAGTATCTTAATCAGATGGATGTTGTGATAGAAAATGAAGAAACTGTTTCCGCTCTTCGACAAATGAAAAACATCCGATATGTAGAACCTGCAGATTATCATTATTTTGAATTTGAAGCTCAATATAATGCAGCTGCAAAATCTTCAGGAAGCGGTTCGTCGGGATGCGGATTTTCATCATCTACATTAAGCACTGCAGATTATACTTCAACGGCGCCAAGTGCAAAGATACCCTGGGCTTTTGCTAAGCACAATATTCCTGATGCATGGAGCTACAGTACCGGAGCAGGTGTTACAATAGGTCTTATTGACACGGGAGTTTCACCAGAACAGTCTTTATTGGGAGGAAGTTTTAATAGTGGAGCTTCTTCGGGAAGAACAATCAGTAAATACGGAGTGTATAACTCAGACGGATCCGGAGATCAGTGCGGGCACGGAACGAAAATGGCTTCGGTAATGGCAGCTCCCAGAAATAATGCAGGATTACCTGTAGGAGTAGCTTATAATGCCAATCTGATCGCCTACAGAGCAGCAGAAAATGTTGTTCTTGAAACATCCAGTGAGCAGACTGCTGTAAAAACAGCTTTCACGGAACTGGGTAACAATACCAATGTGAAGATCATCTCAATGTCAATGGGGCACATCTTCTCCGTTGGAAAAATTGAGGACGGTGTCAAGTATGCTTATTCTAAAGGGAAACTGATTTTCTGTGCCGGAGGTACTTCAACCAGCTTTACCAGCTTTGTCGGAGTAATTTTTCCTGCATCAATGCCGGAAACTCAGGCGATAACCGGTGTAAAAGAGAATACTTCCAATCAGAAATGTGATGTGTGCCATTCAGGAAGCCAGATTGATTTTACCTTCCAGATGGAAAGAGCTTCAGGAAATACTGTTCCGGTTCTGAGCTATTACAACGGCCAGGCAGATTATGTGGGTGGTTCTTCGGTAGCTACTGCAGCTACGGCGGGAATTGCAGCGCTGGTTTGGGCTAAAAATCCATCATGGACAAGAGATCAGGTTCTTACTAAAATGAGACAGTCTGCAACCTATTATCCTAATGTGAATTCAAGCTATGGTTATGGAAACATCAATGTTTTAAAAGCCGTGCAATAAATAATAGCCTTATAAAAGAAAAGGAAATATCTCAGCTGAGGTATTTCCTTTTTTGTTTTTAATATAGAGATGGCTATCCGATCCTTACACTTGTCATACTTAATGATCCGCCGATAAGCTCATCGTTAAATAACGCAAGGTCTTCGGATTGATCTTTTAACCCTAAAGTATACAGTAAAGGAAGATAATGATCAGGCGTAGGAACAGCATATTGTAAGAAAGTTCCCTGTTTCTGATAATCAATAATATTCTGAAAATTTCCATCCAGAAGCCAGTTGTTGGTTTTTTCTCTGGCTTCCACTGCCCAGTCCCAGCCGGCTCCCACTGTATTTATATTTTTCCAGTCGATAAGGCGGAGATTATGAACAATATTTCCGCTTCCGATAATCAGGATGCCCTTTTCACGAAGTTTATTCAGCTTTTTTGCAAGATCATAATGATACTGAGGAGGTTTTGTATGATCGATACTCAACTGGATAACAGGAATATCTGCCTCGGGGTACATATGTTTGATAACCGACCATGCACCATGATCCAGTCCCCAGCTGTGATCTTCTTCCACATCTACAGGAAGAAGTAATTCTGCAGTTTCTTTGGCCAGTTCCGGACTGCCGGGAGCAGGGTACTGCACATCAAAAAGGGCTTTTGGAAAGCCATAAAAATCATGAATGGTTTTCGGCATATCCATAGCCGTTACAAAAGTTCCGTCTGTATACCAGTGGGCAGAAATACAGAGAATTGCATTAGGTTTAGGAATTTCTGAAGCAGCTTTCCGGAAACCCTGTACAAATTGATTCTCTTCAATGGCATTCATTGGTGAACCATGTCCAAGAAATAAAACAGGCATTCTCTGTGTGCTTTTAAAACCGTTGCTTATATTTTGAAGATCGCTGAGGTTCATAAATATTGAAGATTATAAAAAATAAAAGGTCCAAGGCTTTTAAACAAATCCCTGAACCTTTTAAGATATATGTTATTTACTATGCCTGTTTTACAAACTGTAATTCACCAGCTACTTTTACATCATCGCTTACCATTACACCTCCTGCTTCAAGAGCTGCATTCCAGTTTAATCCGAAATCTTTTCTGCTGATTTTTCCTTCAAAAGAGAAACCTGCTTTTGTATTTCCCCATGGATCTACATTAATTCCTCCGAAGTCTACATCAAGATTCACAGGTTTTGTAATTCCGTTGATGGTAAGATTTCCAACAATAGAATTGTTTAATGCCTGAGATTCAAAAGTAATTGTAGGATGTACTTCAGCATTGAAGAACTCTGCAGACTTTAAGTGGTTATCTCTGTCTGTATTGTTGGTGAACACAGAATCCGTCTGGATCGTAGCGGTGGTTTTTGCATTTGCAAAGAATTCGTCTTCAGATTCAATCTCAGCGGTGAAAGTTCTGAAGCTTCCTTTTACGTTAGAGATCATCATATGTTTTACTTTGAAAGTAATTTCACTATGCGTAGGGTCTAAAATCCATTTTGTTGCCATTGTATTTTGTATTTTTTGTTTGTTATTAATGATGCAAATTTAGGACAGCGTACCTATACAAGTCATTGATATAGGATAAGAAATGAGATTTTTTTGTTAATCATCAATTTTGCTTCGCAAGTGAATAGTGAATATTATACCTTTCCAATAATTAAAAACTGACAAGCGCAGCGGATTGATCATTCACGATCCATCATTCGCCTATGCTAATAATGCCTTTAAAAATTTTATTGACCTATCCCTTTAATTAATAATTAACAAAGATTTTCTTATTGATGAGCCCCTTCGACAGGCTCAGGGTGACAATCCGAATACCAGTCGATATTTTTGAGCCTTGTCAGTCTGAGCCTGTCGAAGCTATTATTACTAAAAGGGATAGGTCAAAATTTATTATTAAGTTAAGAAATAATTCCTTTGAATGTATGAATTCCATTTTATGAATGTTTTAATTTAACGTTTCTTAACGAATGGTTTTTATTTCTTATTTTTGGAGGATTCAATTTTATCCAATGAAATTACATAAATTTTCTTTATTAATGCTGGTTTTAGGAAGTTCAGCATTTGCCCAGACCCAGAAATTTACCATGGCGGAGGCTGTCAATGGGATGAGAACCAACCTTGCCGTAAAAAATATTTCCCAGTTTTCATGGGCTGCAGACGGAAAATCTTACATTCAGGCAGTGAAAGGCGGCTATCTGATTACAGATTTGAAAACGAATAAGCAGGATACGCTGATTTCATTAAGCCAGCTGAACAGAAATCTTTCCAACAATAAGCTGAAAGCTGTTCCACCCATTAAATTTACAGGAAATTCCAATGGGTACTTTACTACAGAGGGCAAAATGTCGTGGATTGAAAAATCAGGAAACGACTGGAAAATTAAAAATACAGCTGCCATCGATCAGGATGCTGCGAACGTGAAAATGTTTGGTGACGGTCATACTTTTGCCTTCACAGCAAAGAATAATTTATTTGTAAACAGGAACGGAAAAACGATTGCTGTAACCAATGAGAGCAATGAAAATATAATTAGCGGACAGGCGGTTCACAGAAATGAATTCGGAATTGATACCGGAATTTTCCCTGCTCCGAATTCGGAGAGCGTAGCTTTCTATAAAATGGATCAGAGTATGGTAGCAGATTATCCGGTCATCGACTGGTCTGTAACGCCTGCCGTAAACCACAATATTAAATACCCAATGGCTGGCCAGACTTCTCATCAGGTGACATTAGGCGTTTTCAATATTAAAAATCAATCTACTACTTTCTTAAAAGTGGAAGGTGAAAAAGATCAGTATCTAACGGCCGTTACATGGAGTCCAGATTCAAAATACATCTTTGTAGGGGTGCTGAACAGAGGCCAGAATCATATGAAAATGAATCAGTATGATGCTGCTACAGGAGAATTGGTGAAAACTTTATTCGAAGAAACAGACAGTAAATATGTGGAGCCACAGCATCCGCTTACTTTCTTCCCGAACTCTAACACAGACTTCATCTGGCAGAGCCAGAGAACAGGATACAACCACTTGTTCCATTACAGTCTTGAAAAAGGATTGATAGCACAAATCACAAAAGGTGACTGGCTGGTAACCGATATTTTAGGATTTAATGAAAAGAAAAAGGAAATCTATTTTGCCTCCACTAAAGAAACTCCTCTGGAAAGACATTTGTACAGAATAAATTGGACCAACTTCAAGATGCAAAGGCTGGACGATGCAGAAGGAATGCACATCGGAACTTTGAGCAGTGACGGAAATTATCTCTATGACGCTTACAGCAATGCCAATTCACCAAGAGTTGCCAACATTATCAATACAGCCAATTTAAAATCTACAAATATCCTTACTTCTGAAAATCCATTAAAGAATTACCAGAGACCGGAAATTAAAAATGTAACATTAAAGGCTGACGACGGAACTCCTTTGTACGGAAAGATCATTCTTCCTACCAATTTTGATCCTAATAAAAGATACCCAACTATTGTTTATCTGTACAACGGGCCACACTTACAGCTGATCACAAACAGCTTCCCGGCTTCAGGAAACCTTTGGTACGAATATATGGCTCAGAACGGTTACATCATTTTCACAATGGACGGAAGAGGTTCTTCTAACCGTGGAATGAAGTTTGAGCAGGCTGTATTCAGAAATCTGGGAACTACAGAAATCAACGATCAGATGAAAGGGGTGGAATACTTAAAATCTCTTCCTTATGTAGATGGAGACAAAATGGGAATCCATGGATGGAGCTTCGGAGGATTTATGACAACAAGTTTTATGCTTCGTAAACCGGATGTATTCAAAGTAGGAGTAGCAGGCGGACCTGTAATTGACTGGAGTATGTATGAAATCATGTACGGAGAAAGATATATGGATACTCCACAGGAAAATCCACAGGGATATGCAACAGCTAATCTTCTGGATAAAGTTCAGAATCTGAAAGGAAAATTACTGATGATCCATGGAGCACAGGATGATGTAGTCGTATGGCAGCATTCTATTAAATTCATCAAATCTGCTGTGGATAATGGTGTTCAGCAGGATTACTTTACCTATCCGGGGCATCCGCATAATGTGATCGGGAAAGACAGGGTTCATCTGATGCAGAAAATAACAGATTATTTTGATCTATATTTGAAAAAATAATATTACAATCCAGCGGGAACGGCTGGATTTTTTTTGATATTACCTTAATGTTATTGTATAACTTGATTGAGATTACTTCGCTTTGTTTGCAATGACACTTTCGTGTTATTAGTGATACATTAGTGTTATTTGTGTTTTAAAAAAGTAACTTTTCGATCTTAACAAACATCAATGTTTTTGATTTTTCATAGCAGTAATTTTGTATGACTAAAATCAACAATATGGAATTAGGAATAGGAATGTTCGGGGACCTGGCTTTAGACCAGTCTACCGGAAAATATAGAGATGCAGGGATTAAGATCCGCGAAATACTGGATCAGATAAAACTCATGGATGAGGTAGGAATAGATGTTTTTGCAATGGGAGAACACCACCGTCCGGATTATGCTGTTTCTTCTCCGGAAATCGTTTTGGCAGCAGCAGCAAGTATTACAAAAAATATAAAACTGGCCAGTGGAGTTACTGTTTTGAGTTCTTCGGAACCGGTTAAGGTATATGAAGATTTTTCAACGCTGGATTTAATTTCAGACGGAAGAGCAGAGATATTTGTGGGACGCGGAAGTTTCATCGAATCCTTTCCGTTGTATGGCTATTCATTGAATGACTATGAACAGCTATTTGACGAAAAATTAGAATTATTACTGAAAATCAATACTGAGGAAAATGTAAACTGGTCAGGAAAACTTCGTGCTCCGATGCAGAACCAAACCGTTTATCCAAGAGCAAAAAATGATGGAAAACTTTCCATCTGGAGAGCTGTTGGAGGAACTCCGCAGTCTGTATTAAGCGCAGCGCAGCTTGGAATGCCTTTAGTGGTAGCCATCATCGGAGGAATGCCAATCCAGTTTAAAAATCTGATTGAATTCTATAAGCAGGAATACCAAAAAGCGGGACACGATGTTTCAAAAATGCAGATTGCAATTCACTCCCATACTTTTGTAAGTGACGATCAAAAAGTAGCGGATGGATATTTCCATAATTATAAATCTCAGATGGATAGGATAGGCGCTTCCCGGGGATGGGCTCCTTATACAAAAGAGCAGTATGATGGGGGAAGAAGCAAAGACGGTGCATTGTTTATCGGCAGTCCCGCAGAAGTAGCAGATAAGATTGCGTATATGAAGGAAATTTTCGGAATTACAAGATTTATCGGGCATATGGATGTGGGAGATCCTGCTCATGATGTGATGATGAAATCTATTGAATTGTTTGGAAAAGAAGTAAAACCCGTTGTAAAAGGACTGTAACTGGGAACTTTATTGATAGCAAAAGCCACATAAGAACATCTCTTTTGTGGCTTTTGTAGTTGTAAATCTGGTATTAAACAATCTCAATCAGACTTCCTCTTTCTTCATCCTTGATAATATTAAGAGCGGTAGGAATCTTTTCTTTGAGTTCTTCAACGTGCGAAATAATACCCACAATCCTGTTTTCTTTCATCAGATGAGTAAGGGTTTCAAAAACGATATTCACCGATTCCGTATCCTGCGTTCCAAAACCTTCATCAATAAAGAAGAAATTCTTTTCGGCCTGCGCATTGGCCTGAACACTTTCTGCCAGTGCCAGCGCCAGACTCAAGGATACCTGAAAGGCCTGTCCTCCGGAAAGTGTTTTTACACTTCTGCTTTTCCCTTCGTTGAGGTAGTCAATGATTTCAAAATCGTTATTTTCATTCAGCTGAAGGCTCAGCTGGTTTCTTGTCATCCGGTGAAAACGGACATTGGCATGATCACAAAGCTGTCTCAGGTAAATAGACGAAACATATTGTACAAAACCTGCACCTTTAAACAGGTTCATCATGATTTTTAAATTTTCTGAACGCTTCTGAAGCTTTGCCAGTTCTTTTAAAAGGGTTTCTTTTTTCACAAACTCTTTTTCCAGCCTGTCTATTTCTGCGGTTTTTGTGACTACGGAATCGCTGATTTTTTTCTGCTCATTCTGTGCTTCAACGAACTGCTGTTCAGCAAGAGAAAACTGTTCGTTATCGAATGAAAGATCTTTCAGTTTTACTTCCAACTCAGTGATGAATTTCTTTAAAGCTTCGAATTCAACTCTGAAATTCTGCACTTTGGCTCTCACCAGCTGAATATTGATCTCCTGCAGTAAAATATTATCAACTTCTTTAAATGCTTTGAAATTTTGATCTGTCAAAGCTTTGGCAATCGCCTCTTCATTACCGGAAATTTCTTTCTTAAGTTCTGTAATTTGTTTTTCAGACTGGCTGACAATTGCTTTTTGCTCTGCCAGTTTTGGAGAAAGAATTTTTTCCTGTTCTACCGCCTTCCGGTAATTTTCTTCAGTCTCTTTATTAGATTGTACAAGTTTTTGATAAGATTCCTCAATCTCTTTTATTTCCTTTTGAGCATACAGATTCCAGTCGAGAATTTTAAGGCCGGAACGGCTGATATTGATTTGCTCCTGTTTCGAAACTTCTTCCAGACGGAAAGCTTCCAGGGCGTGCTTATATTTTTCCAGTGTTTTGGTTTCTCTGTCAATATGTTCCCTTTCAACTGTTATAGTACGTTCCGTTTCTTCAATCTTTTTCTCCAGCGTAAACGAATCTGAACGTTTTTTCTCAAATTCCTCTTCCTTGTCAGGTGAAAATGACTTCCAGGTGAAATTCAGCAGATGATTTTCAATATCCTTCTGAATCTGAAGGACAATTTTTTGTTCCGAAAGAAGTTGTTCCTCAAAGATTTTTTTACGGTCCAGAATTTTGTCAACTTCTGCTTCCTGTTTTTGAAGAACAGTTATTTCCTGTTCTACAGATGTTATTTTCTCCTGAATTTCCTGCAGTTCAGTATTCACATCATGAAATTCCACAATATGCGGATGCTCTTTAGAACCACAAAGAGGACAGTTTTCCCCATCATGAAGCTCACTGGCAAAACGGGAAAGTTCTTTTTGAATTTTGAGATGATCCAGTTTCTGGGAAAGTTCCTTTTTCTTTGTTTCTAAAGCTTCTTTCCTGCTTTTGAAATCTTCTTTATAATTCCCGGTATAGTCAAAAGACTTTAAGTTTTCTGCAATTTCTCCGATCTGTTTTTGCTGTCTCTCAATCTTTTCGGTTTGTTCCTGCTGTGATTTTTTTAGGTTCTTTTGCTGAATAAACCAGTTGCCTACTTCAGAAAGCAGCACAGAATCAAGTTTTTGTTCCTTTAAAGTTTTTATTTGTGCTGAAAGTTCATCAATCTTTTTTTGAATTTTCTCTTTATGAAGATCCACTTCTTTTACTTTTTCAGAACCTTTCTGAGTTCTTTCATTCAGAACTTTAATTTCTTCAGAAAATTTCAGGATCTGAATGATGAGGCTCAGATCATTTTCCTGAATTCTGGATTGTTCTAATGCTTTAAACTGTGGTTCAAGAGCCGTAAGCTGTTCCTTTACGATCGTAAAAGTCTTTTCAGTTTCCTGCCATGCTTTAATCTGCTGTTCTTTTTCGTTTTGTTTTGCCGAAATTTCTTTTGAGAGTTTATTTTTCTCAATAATCAATGGATTGAAAATCCTGAAAATACGGTCGTATAATTCTGCCTGTGCTTCCAGAGCATCCATCTGGGGCTTTTCTTCAGAAAGTTTGCTGAATTTTTCCTTATTCTGCTGTAAACTGTCAAAGTCGCTTTTTAAGTTTTTCAGCTGTTGATACGTTTGGGAAACCTTCTCCAGTTTTTCATTGGATTCTGAGAGGAGTTTCTGCTCTTCAGCCAACTGTTCTTTCTGAAGTTTAATTTTCTCTTCATTGATTTCTTCAAACCCTTTTAACTGTCCTTCCAGCTGATCCAGTTCAGATCTGTTTTTTACATTGAGTGCAGAAACATTGTTCTGAAGATCAAATTTCTGAAGATTAAAGATCTCCTTCATCATATTTGTTCTCTCTGCAGCACCCAATTCAAGGAATTCTTTGAACTGTCCCTGCGGAATAATGATGGTTCTTTTGAAGTTGGAATAGCTTAATCCGATAATAGATTCCGCATTGGAGTGATCCAAAGGAAGCCATTTGCCATTGATATTTTCATAAAATGTAACCGCATTAGGCTTTACTTCTTCGAATTTTTTTGAATTTCGCTTAAAATCACGGGCAGCCCGGAAAAGTTTATTCTCATAATTCACAAAATCAAATTCTATATAAGAACTGTTTGATTTTAAATTCATCATGTTATAAGCCCTTTTATCACGCATGTTCAGACGTTCCGTTTCACCGTATAAAGCAAACGAAATAGCTTCCAGAACCGAAGATTTTCCGGAACCCACCGCCCCGAAAATCCCAAACAGACCTGCTTCGGTAAGATTTCTGAAATCAATAGTCTGGCGCTCCTGATACGAGTAAAGTCCTTCGATCGTTAATTGTACAGGGATCATAGTTTATGCATTTAAAATTTCGTTAAACAAATTCATCAGTTCTTCATTGGCTTCCTGCCCGCCATTTTTAGATTTAAAATAATCTTTGAACAGGATATCAATATCCTGGCTTAAATTGATTTCATGGGTTGGGTTTTCTCCCAATTCCAGATTTCTGACTTTTGGAATAAGGTGAACAATTCCGTTGTGAGACTGATAAATTAACCTTCTTTCATCAGCTGTTAAAAAAGTTTCACTTTCCAGCGTAAGTTCAATAAATGTATTTGGATTTTCACCCAGCCATTGTACGGTATCTTCAATGGAGGTAAATGTTTTTCTGACCAAAGCTCTGCCGCTTTGCAAGAGTTTCTTCTCGTAGGAAACTGCTTTTCCAGGTTCTGCATCAATAATGGAAACATACTTCTTTTGTCCGGCTTCACTGAAACTGTAGCACAGAGGAGAAGATGAATAAATAACAGGCTTTTCCTTGGTTCCGATATTCTGAAAACCGTGAAGGTGGCCTAATGCCGTATACTGAATCTGCTCAGGAATACTGTCAGAAAAAATCAGATCTGCATTCCCAATCTTAATCGGTTTTTCTCCTTCCGGCTCTTCCAGAATTTCCGCACCTCTTTTATTCATGTACAAATGAGCCGTCAGAAGATTCACTCCGGTATCATCACAGAACTGATCCGCAAGATTTTTCCATGTCTGTGAAAGAACCTTGTTGATTTCTTCTTCTTTATTTTCACCAAAATATTCCTTTAACCGGATTTCATTCGCAAAAGGCGTGTGGAGAATTCTTACCGGAAAATTTATCCCCTCAATTTTCAGCTCTATAAAACCCTCTTTGGAATGGGTGATGTTGAAATATTCTGTATCAAAAGGTATGATTTCCGCTTTGGGATGGCCTATTAAAATAATTCCGCATTCCCTTGCCAGAGGATCAGGAGCATTGATTAAGTTTGGAGAATCATGATTACCGGAAATAGCAATCACAGGGCGTTTTCCGTTCAGGGATAAACGTTTTAAGGTTTTATAAAAAAGTTCAGCAGCCTCTACACCTGGATTGAAATTATCAAAGAGATCACCGGCAATTAAAACCAGATCCACGTTTTGTTCGTCAGCAATCTGAACAATTTCATTCATCACCAGAACCTGTTCTTCCAGTCTTGAAAAACGGTCGAGGCGTTTACCCAAATGCCAGTCGGCAGTGTGGAGGATTTTCATAATTTAAATTTGAGAATTAAAAAGAGTATATGCAACGTAATTTTCAACTTGTTGGGTAGAGAATTATTTGCAGGTATTACAATGTAAATATAGAGAATACTTCATTTAAAAAAATAAGGTTTCCCTTACTTCAGATAAAAACAATTTATAGTTTATTGTCAGCTTCTCTGGCTTTGAAATCTTCCCGGATCTGTTTTAATCTTGCTTTCCGTTCTGATTCTGCATTCTGTATTTTACGTTTTTTCTGATCAATTTTCTTTTTGTTTTTTTTCCTGTTTGCTTCGTTATTTTTGCTCATGCTTGGTAACAGATCATTTTTATGGGTGAAAAATAGCTTCTTCAAAAATAAGAAACAAAATATAAAAATTATAGGTTGATGATTAAATTTGAACCCGACACAAATCTTTTTCAGGCAGATTTATTTTATTAGTATTTTTGATGAAAATTAATATTCATGAAGTTTTGTTTAATAATAATATTGACCTTATTAGGGATATCTATTAATGCTCAAGATCTTGAGAAAATATCAAAGGAGGTAACAGAAGAAGGAGTAGCACTATATCGTAGTGAAATGGCAAGTTGGTATGGTACAGATATCGTAAAAGAGAATTACAGAAATATGGAAAATATAGGAGGATATTTTTCTTATTTAGACGATGTACCTAAATGTATTTTCTTCTCTAAGCAGAATAAAGTGGTAGCTACAATTTCTTTCCCTACCAATTATAATACAGCTAATGCGAAAATTGATTTGTCTGAAAGGGATTTCAGTGCTGTTGAACAGGATTATTTTGACATCAGGCAGAAAGCTCTAGCCAGAATAAACAATGACACTATTTCTAAGCATTATAATAATACAAACTTTAATCTGGTTCCTATCATTAAGAACGATTCTAAAAAAGTATATGTTTTAACCGGAGCTTCTGTAAATAATGTAGTTGTTTTCGGAAATGACTATCTGCTGACTTTCAATAATAATGATGAAATAAAAAATGTTGAAAAACTACATAAAGGAATAATTGTCCATGATATAAACGATATGAACAAAGGAAGTGATGCAAGTGGAGTTCATTCTCATGTTTTGGATAACTGGCAGCAGATTACTCCTACAGATATTTGTACACTCATGTTGTACCAAAATCTTACAGGATGGGAAACCTATACCACCGTTTCAAAAAAATATGCTAGTATATGGAATCATAAATCGAATAGGGCATTTGTAATGAAAACCGAAAACTTTAAAAAGATAGCTAATTATCAACTGGAAAAAAATAAGAAGGCAGAAAATAAAAATATTCAAGATTCAAAAAAATAAAAAAGAATATGGAACAACAGTCCAAAGACCCTTTACACGGAAAAAGACTGGATGCTATCCTTGAAGAACTTGTAGAATACTATCAAGGTTTTGAAAGGCTTGGCGAACAGATCAATATAAAATGTTTTACAGACAACCCAAGTATAAACTCTTCCCTGAAATTTCTGCGGAAAACACCGTGGGCAAGAACAAAAGTAGAAAACCTGTATCTTTTTGTCCTGAGACAGAAAAAGAGAGAGGAGGGTAAAAAAATAAAGGCTAAAAAAGAAGATCTGTCTTTCTTTATGCCTTTCATAGCTTCCTTCTTCCATCCCCCGGCTTCCAGGTTCACTGAATCATTTCAAAAAGAGTATATTTGTACCATTAATCGTGAAACAACATCACGAAAAAAAGAAAAAATATGACAATCGAAAACAATCACGTTGTAGCTGTAAAGTATATACTTCACACTATCGAACCAGATGGAAGTAAGATTCTTGTAGAAGAAACAACAACAGAAAATCCGCTTACATTTTTGTATGGTGTGGGAATGATGATTCCAAAATTTGAACAAAATATCCTTGGTTTGAAAGCTGGAGATACAGCTGCCTTTACAATTCAGCCTGAGGAAGCTTATGGTGAAAGACAACCGGATGCTATTGCACAATTACCTGTGGAAATGTTCAACGAATCAGGACTTCCACCTGTAGGAGCTATTTTACCTTTATCAGATAACCAAGGGAATAACTTCCAGGCTTTTGTAGTAGAAATTACTCCGGAAGTTGTAGTAGCAGACCTTAACCACCCAATGGCAGGTAAAGTCTTAGATTTCCAGGTGGAAGTTTTAAACACCCGTCCTGCAACAGAAGAAGAATTGGCACATGGCCACGCTCACGGAGTTGACGGAAACGAAGCTCACTAAAAAAATAAATGTCCGAAAAAGTCGGATAATATAGTATATACATGATACAAAATAAGCCAAAGATAATTCTTTGGCTTATTTTTATTTAAGGTACAAATAGTTATTGAATGCTTGGCATTCTTCCGGAGGGGTGTCAAAAATTCTATGAATTTTTGACGGGGTGGTTCTACGCAAAGCATTGTCTGCATTACATTTCTTCAACCTGTTTGTTAATCCAAAAATTCTCCGGAAACATAATACCAGCGTTCATGCATTTTCTGAAAAACAGAAAACTCATGATGAACCTGCTGATGACCCTCCTGATCCGTATAATAAGCCTTAAATTCTACATGATTTAAAGCCGGAGTACGGATGATTTCCAGTTTTGTCCATTGGTTAATTTCTCCCCATTCCTGTAAGTCTTTTTTATTATGGTATTTTCTTTTTCCGGGAAGGGTCGTCTCCATCAGGTATTCACCATTCGGAATGGCAAAAGCAGAGAATCGTGAACGCATCAGAGCCTCAGCCGTTGGAGCATATTTTTCTCCCGTATGATAAGGTTTACAGCATTCCTCGTAGGATTTTCCTGAACAGCATGGACAGTTCATATATTACATTTAAAATTTGAAATGCAAAAATAATGAATATCAATAGAAACGGGCTTTAGCCCGTTAAAAAATAAGCAAATAAAAATCCATTGGCTTTAGCCGAAACATAAAAAAGAAGCACTCTAGTTAAAGAATGCTTCCCGTTAATTTATTTAATAAACCCTCTGCTTCTCAATAAAGGCTTGATATCCGGATCGTGTCCCGTAAAATCTCTGAATGCCTGGTTCAGGTCTACAGAATTTCCTACGGAAAGAATATATTTTCTGAAACGGTCACCGTTTTCTCTGGTTAATCCTCCATTTTTACTGATCCATTCCCATGCGTCATTATCCAAAGTTTCAGACCATAAATAAGCATAATATCCTGCAGAATATCCACCTCCCCAGATGTGAGCAAAATAAGGAGTGTGATATCTTGGCGGAACCGTTGCCAGATTGAATCCATGGCTGGCCAAAGATTGCTTTTCAAAGTCTAAAACAGGAATAAACTGACTGTCATTGCTTACTGTATGCCAATCCATATCAAGCTCAGCAGCAGAAACCAATTCAGTAGTCATATAACCCTGATTGAAAGTAGATGCTTTTTTAATCTTGTCTACCAAAGCCTGCGGAATAGACTGTTTTGTTTCATAATGTACTGCATAATTCTTCAGAACAACAGGATCTAAAGCCCAGTGTTCATTAATCTGGGATGGGAATTCCACGAAGTCTCTCGGTACATTCGTTCCCGAAAGTGAAGGGTATTTCTGGCTGGCAAACATTCCGTGAATGGAGTGACCAAATTCATGGAAGATGGTGGAAACATCATCATAACTGATTAATGAAGGTTTCCCCGGAGCCGGTTTTTGATAGTTGTAGCAGTTAACGATTACAGGTTTTGTTCCCAATAAATAAGACTGTTCTACAAAATTACTCATCCATGCACCACCGTTTTTAGAATCCCTTGTATAGAAATCCAGATAGTAGATGGCAATAGATTTTCCATCATGATCGAAAACCTCATAGGTTACTACATCAGGATGGTAAACAGGAAGATCAGTTCTCTTTTTGAAAGTCAGTCCGTAGAATTTTTCAGCGGCAAAGAAAACTCCTTTTTCAAGAACCGTTGTAATTTCAAAATAAGGTTTTATTTCGCTTTCATCAAGATCAAACTTCGCTTTTCTTACCTGTTCAGCATAAAAATTCCAGTCCCAGGGTTCTACTTTGAAACCTCCTTTCTGCTGATCAATAAGATCCTGTATATCTTTTGCTTCACGTCTTGCTGTTTCCACTGCAGGAGTAGCGATTTGATTCATCAGTTTAGTAGCAGCTTCAGGGGTTTTTGCCATCTGATCCTGAAGTTTCCACTCAGCGAAGTTTTTCTTTCCCAATATCTGTGCTTTCTTCAATCTCAGTTTAGCAAGCTGCTCTATGGTAGATCTTGTATCGTTGGCATCTCCTTTCTCAGCTCTGGTCCATGAAGCTTTGAATAGCTTTTCTCTGGTAGCTCTGTTCTTTAAATTTTGTAAAAGAGGCTGTTGGGTTGTATTTTGTAAAGCCAGAAGATATTTTCCAGGTTGTCCTGCTGTTTTGGCATCAGAAGCTGCTGCTGCAATTTCATCTGCAGAAAGTCCGTCAAGCTCTTTCGCATCAGAGAAAAATACACCTCCCTGTTTTCTTGCTTCCAGCAATTTATTGGAATACTGTGTAGACAGAGAAGCCAGTTCCTGATTGAGCTGCTTTAATTTTTCTTTATCCGCTGCAGAAAGATTAGCACCTGCGATTTCAAAATTCTGCTTATAATATTGTACCAGTCTTTTGCTTTCAGAATCAAGACCATCTTCTTTGATGGATTGTATTCTTTTGTAAAGATTTTCATTCAGGTACAGTTTATCAGAATGTGCGGCAAAAATAGGGGCATATTCTTCATCCAAAGCCTGCAAAGTAGGGTTGGTATTAGCACTTGTAAGATTTGAAAATACAATTTGTGCTCTTCTCAGTACTTCACCACTTTTTTCCAATGCAACGATGGTATTTTCAAAAGTAGGAGCAGCCGGATTGTTGGCAATTTTCATAATTTCAGCTTCATGTTGCTTTAAACCATAGTTAAAAGCAGGTTTGAAGTGTTCATTTTTGATTTTGTCAAACTCCGGAGCTTCGTACTGAAGCTTGCTCTTCTTCATAAAAGGATTTGAAGATAAAGAGGGATCAGGTGCAGGAAGCTCCTGTTGAATATCGGTCTGTTTCATTGTAGTACAAGATTGATTGAACGCCAAGGCAGAAATTAATAATACCGATGAAATATTCTTCATAAATATAGTTGTTATTAAAGCATAAAGATATTAAAAACTTGTATCATAGAATGTATTTTGGCGAACGTATTTCTTTACGTCATTTTGCGGGTATTGCACAATGAATCAGTTAAGTACCTTCAGAGGTGAAAAGTCTTTCCAAAAAATCTCTCTTGAAGACCATTACAGTATTTTCAAATGTAATGTAATATTTTTTATAAATTAGTTGTTATTTAAATAAAGATATCCACAAAAAAAATTAACAAAAGGAATAAGCATGAAAACAAGTACTTTATTTATTTTTTCAGCCTTAGTGGCTTTAGCCTCGTGTAATGATAAACATGAGAACAGAAACAGGGAAGGAGACAATGGTAATTGGGTAGAGAAAGTAGTGAGCAAGGAAAGCGGCCCGATACAGCATAAAGAATTTAATGGAGATTTTGATGAAATTAAGGTTTCACAGGCCATTGAAGCAGAAGTTATAAAATCTGAAACAGAAAAAGTAGAAATTTCTGCACCTCAAAGCATCATCAATGAAATTCTTGTAGATAATGATGGCGGAAAGCTGCACATTCATTATAAGCCGGGGATCAGAGTGATGAACATCAGCAAAGTGACAGCTAAAATTTATACAAAAGATTTTAGTAAACTTGTTGCGGATTCGGCTGCGAGAATCATTGTAAAAGATAAATTTACTCAGGAGAAAACAGAGATCGAAGCATCCAGTGCAGGAAGTATTTCCGGAGATCTGGAGGCTAATGATATGGATATCAATGTAAGCAGCAGCAGCAGTTTCGATGGGAAAGTCTGGGCAGTAAACCTTGACATTGAATCTTCATCAGGATCAACACTTGACCTTTCAGGAAAAGCAAAAAAAGCAGATGTAAGTGCCTCTTCAGGAAGCAGTATTTCCGCTAAAAATGTTATTGCTGATGAGGTAGAAGCAGATGCTTCCAGTGGAGCAAGTATTCATATAAGTGCTGTTTCCAGTGTGAAAGCAGGCGCTTCATCCGGTGGAAGTGTGGATATTTCTAAAAAAGGAGAGCTTAAGAGCGTGAGCAAAGAGGAAAGCAGTGGTGGAAGTGTAAATATCCAATAAACTAATTCTGGGATTCATCCTCATCTTCTTCATCGGCGGATGAGGAATCTTCCCAGTTTTTATTATCAAAATTAAGATTATCATACGCTAACAATTCCTCCTCCCTTTGGAGCATTTCTTTTGTGGTAAATAGCGTAATGTCATCATTATTTTCCTTCATTTTTGCAAGTTTTCTCACAGAAGCTTTATCAATAGCCATAAATCTTTGCCCAAGACGTCTTGCGGCATATTTCCTCATTCCTGTTTCATGAAGTACATCCACCGCCATATCCACCGCTGTTCCCAATGTTTCGCGGTAGATATGATTAACTCCATTGTTTAGATAATCATAAGCATCGATCCTGTTTTTCGCTCTTACAAAAATTTTCACATTGGGATAATGTTCCCGCACAAGTTCTGCAATGAATTTGTTATCATCGGAATCATCCAGACATAAAACCAGAATTTCAGCATCTTCAATTCCTGCGGCTCTTAAAATAGGTATTCGGGTGGCATCTCCATAATAGACTTTAAAACCATAGCTTCTGAGCAATTTAACACGATCAGAATCACGATCCAAAACGGTAGCGGGTATTTTATTGGCTTTTAAAAGACGTCCCACGGTGCTTCCAAAGTGCCCAAAACCTACAATGATAATTTTCTTTTGACTAACATTGCTGTCGAGAATATTATAATCATGTTCTTCCTCAGGGATTTCTGTAATAAATTTTGGAGTAATAAACTTGTCATTGATGATTAGGAGAACAGGAGTGATACACATTGTAATGGCAGTGACAGCCATCATCTGTGCATTCATCTCCGGCCCTAAAAGATAAAGATCCGAAGCATAGTTAAGCAGTACAAATGCAAATTCTCCCACCTGTGAAAGGGCAAATGCATAAAAAAGACTTTGGGAAGTATCTATCCTGAAAAACTTTCCAATAGCATATAAGACAATAAATTTTACAGCCAGCACAGCAAAAACAGTACTGAAGATAAATAAAGGATCTTTCTGGATAATATTAAAATTGATAGTTGATCCCACACTCACGAAGAAAACAGCCAGTAACAGTCCTTTGAAAGGATCAATCTGCGCTTCCAGCTCATGACGGAATTCACTGTTGGCAAGCATTACTCCTGCAAGGAAAGCTCCCAAAGCAGGTGAAAGGCCGATCACCACCATCAGTTCCGAAACCCCAATAACCAGAAATAACGAAGAAGCTGTCAATAGCTCTGACATTCCCGATTTTGAAACATAGCGCAGAAAAGGAACAAATACATATCTTCCGAGTAGAATTAATAATGCTACTCCAAAAATTACCGTTCCGGCCTGAAGCCATTCCGGCAGTTTTTGGATCAGAATCTGGATTTCATTATCATGATGCTTGGCTTTATAATTGGCCAGAATAGGCAATATCGCCAAAATAGGAATCACAGAAATATCCTGAAATAACAAGGTGGAGAATGAAGCTTCTCCCGCAGTAGTCTTGAGATTATTCTTCTCCTGTAAGGTCTGGAGGACAATTGCTGTAGAAGATAGTGCGAAACACATGGCAATGGCAATCGCTTTGTCTACTCTCCAACCTACACTTGTGAATACTAAGAAAAGCAAGAGAATCGTAAGTGCCATCTGTGAAAGTCCCAATCCCATTATTTTCTTTCGCATCTCCCAGAATTTGCGGGGTTCCAGTTCCAAACCTACCAAAAATAAAAGCATTATAACGCCAAATTCGCTGGCATGCATAATATCATTGACGTTGTTTCCTGTAAGTTTAAGGACATAAGGACCTATAATGATTCCTCCTAAAATATAGCCGATTACAGAACTTAACCCTAGTTTTCTTGCCAATGGAACCATGATGATGGCTACACCGAGGAAAATTAATGTGTTCATCGCTAAGCTGGATTCCATATGCTATTGATTGAGTAGTTCTGTAAATTCTTTTTTATGTAAAATGATTTCTTTTTTAGAGAGCTTGTTGGCTTCGTATACAATTTTAATATGCTTAATATCTGCTTTGAAAACCCTTAATGAAACGATAAGCCCGCTGATCAGTTCATCTATGGTGTATTGATAAGTGCCGGTTTTACTGAAAGATCTTTCTTTTCCGCCTGTGGTTACCAGAATATAGACTTCTTTTCCTTCGAGTGGATTATGTTCGCCCTCTTTCAGCCAGTCTCTGTCGAAAACTTCATCAATCCATAATCTGAGAAGCGGTGGCATTCCGAACCATATCAGGGGAAACTGGAAAACAAAACGTTCATAGTTTTTAAGACGTTTTCTTTCCCGGAAAGCAGCGATATGAAAGTCAGGATATTCTTCGTAAAGATCTCTCAGGGTATAATGCTGGTGGCGAACGTAGAAATTGATGAGCTCTACATTCGAATTGGAATGCTCCAGATAAGGGTGTGCAAATACTACCAGCGTCTTCTTCATAATCCTGTTTTCAGTAAATATAATAAAAAAATATTGAATAAAAGGTGGTTTTTATGAGGTTTTATTAATTTTTTACTATCTAAATATCAATTTAGTATTAATAAAAGTTAAAGAATTGGCATTATTTTATGTTTTTAAATAAAAAAATCAGATCGTGATGATCTGATTTTTATATAATTTAAAATTGTTTCTTTATTTACCATCCTCCGGATGCGCCACCGCCTCCAAAGCTTCCGCCACCTCCGAAGCCTCCGCCTCCTCCGGAACTTCCACCACCAAATCCTCCGCCTCCGAAGCTTCCAGGGAATGGGAAAAAACCTCCAGGATAGTTTCTGCGTCCTCTTCTGGTAATGATGACATCATCATCGTCGTCATTGTTTCCACCACGTCCGCCACCTCTGTTACCAAATAGGATAGCAATGATGATGAAAATAATAAAAGCAATGATAAGAACTTTAAAAGCACTTCCATTACCGGAAGGAGCTGTGGTGGCTACAGGTTTGAATTTTCCCTCAACAGCTTCCATAATCGCTGAGGTTCCACCGTTGATGCCTTCATACCAAAGTCCTTTCTTGAACTTTGGAGTAACGATGTAATCTAAGATTTGTCCTGCTACTGAAGCGGTAAGGTATTGCTCTACAGCGCGTCCTTGTTGGATAGACATGGTTCTGTCTTCTGTCGCGATAAGGAAAACCACTCCGTTATCAACACCTTTTTTTCCGATTTTCCATTTTTCCCCAAACATGGTTGCCAGAAAATTCACATCTTCTCCTTTGGTGGAACGGATGATCACTACTTCAATTTCCGTTGAGGTAGAATCTGCAAACTTGATCAGTTTATTGTTAAGTGCATCTTTTTCCTGCTGGGAAAGTAATCCGGCTTCATCAAAAACAGGGTAAAGTACCGAGGGTTTTTCGGGAATGGTGTACTGTGCTGATACAAAAGTGTAAAAGCAAAGTAGTAAAAATGAAAATACTATTTTAAGAGAACGTAATTTCATTTGGAAGTTGGTTTGGGTTTTCTCCTTTTACAGGAAAATGTTTTTTGAGTTCAAGTCCCGTTTCCAGGATGGCACTTTTCAGCGCCTTATAATAATTTCCTTTGGCAAATTCAGCGGTGATATAATCGTGAAGATGATCCCAGTAAGACTGTTTTACTTTTTCATGAATTCCGATATCTCCGATAATGGTAAGATATTTTTGTTCAAAATTGACATGGAAAAGCACTGCGTTTCTTTCAGCAGTTTTATCCATATCAAGCTTCTTGAAAACATCAAATGCTGTTCTGGCATCACGGGTTTCCGTATTGGAATCAATATGTACCCTGATCTCTCCTGTAGAATGATCTTCCGCAGACTGAATCGCTTCCACAAGGGAAGCGATCTGTTGATTTGTTAGGAAATTACCCATTATTATTTGAATACTTCAGGGGCTTTCTGAGCACCTGCGTCAGCTTTGAAATAAGGTTTTTCTTTAAAGTTGGTGAAATTCGCCAGAATATTATTCGGGAAAGTCTTGATGGAAGTATTGTAATCCTTTGCAGCATCGTTATAATAAACCGTCTCAGTTCTGATGCTGTTCTCAATAGCAGTGTACTCTCTCTGGAAGTTGATATACTGCTGGTCTGCTTTTAGGTTAGGATAAGATTCTACCACGGCCATCAATCTGCTTAATGCACCCGATAATTCTCCCTGTGCTGCCTGGAATTTAGCCAGATCAGCTTCTGTCATATTTGTAGGGTCAATATTGATAGAAGTCGCTTTGGAACGAGCTTCCACAACTTGTGTTAAAGTTTCCTGTTCAAATTTTGAATAGGATTTTACGGTTCTTTCCAGATTAGGAATAAGATTGGCTCTTTTCTGATAAACGGTCTCTACATTAGACCATTTTGCATTTACAGTCTGTTCTTTTTCTACAAATCTGTTGTATCCGCTTTTTCCCCAGAAGAAAAGAACAGCAACAATAATAAGAAGGGCAATACCGATGGTTCCTGCACCCAGACATCCTTTATTTTTCATAGTTTATTTTTTTAAATTTTTTGTGCTAACCAAATATACAAATTATGTGCTAATTTTGTAAAAAATTATTTGAATGACAACAATAGTGGTGGCAATGGGAGAGAAAAATGAAATTGGTTTTGAAAACCAGTTGCTTTGGCATCTTCCCAAAGATTTGAAACATTTTAAAGATATGACTTCCGGGCATCCTGTGATTATGGGCAGAAAAACATATGAAAGTATTGGAAAAGCTCTTCCGAACCGTACCAATATTGTTGTGTCAAGAAAGAAAGACTGGTTTGAAGAAGGAATTCTTATCGTAGGAAGCATCAAAGAAGCGTTGAAATTTGCTAAAAAGATTGATGAGGAAGTTTTCATTATCGGTGGCGGAAATATCTACGAACAGACTATGGATGTTGTGGACAGGCTTGAAGTTACTTTGGTGAAAGCGGACCTTCATGCTGATACTTTCTTTCCTAAAATAGATCCGAAAATCTGGAAAATGACCAATGAAATCTGCCATGAGAAAGATGAAAAGAATGGTTATGATTTTTGTTTCCAGACGTTTGAAAAAATTAACAAAGAAGCATAGAGGTCAATAGTGAATTTTTGCTTCGTAAAGGGAATCGTGAATTTTCCGCAGTTACAAAATTAACAAACGCAGCGAATTGACCATTCACCATTGACTTTTTGAACTTTAAGCTCTAAATTTATTATCTTTGCACTTCTAAAATTTAATAATGAATAAATACATAAAAATTGCAGTAGCAGCAGTCCTTATTTTACTGGGACTTTATATGATGTTCTTCACGAGAAATCTTGGGTGGGGTATTGTTGTTTTCCTATTGGCTGCATTTCCGATTTTACTATTCTTTAAAAATGAATATATTCTATTGGCATTCTGGCAATTGAGAAAGCAAAATATGGAGAAAGCCGGAGAATGGCTGTCAAAAATTACAGATTATAAAACTCAGCTTCATAAAACTCAATACGGATATTTTCACTATTTATCAGGATTGACACAAGCTCAGGATCACCCTGCTAAAGTAGAACCTTTCATGAAGAAAGCGTTGGAGTATGGTTTGAATATGAAGCATGACAGAGCAATGGCTACTTTGAATCTTGCGGCAGCCGCTATTTCCAAAGGAAGAAAACAGGAAGGACAGAAATTACTGGAAGAAGCAAAAAGACTGGACAGTGCAGGAATGATGACGGATCAGATCAAAATGATGAAAGATCAGTTGAAAATGCCGACCATGCAGAAGCATATGCATAACCCGAATATGAGAAACAGAGGAAAATTCTTCTAGTCAACCTAACATATACTATAAAAAGTCCTGATTTTTCAGGACTTTTTGTTTTTTATTATTGTAGGCGGTGGTGGTGCTTCCTGTTTAAAAAATGGGTCTTTTGGGTAAATGTTTTCCTTAACGGCAAACAAACTATCATGCTTCATAAATTTATCTTGGAGTCCGTCATCATAAAATTTCCGATTTTGTTTTTTATAGGTTACAGTAACCAAAGGAAAATCTCCTTTCTCATGCGGTTTATCTTCTTTGTTCAGGAATTTAAGATAATTTTCAAAAGACAAAGGATCGCTTGCTTTTACTTTGTAAGGTATTTTAGGTAAAGTTTGGGTCGTTTTACCATATGATGTTATTTCAGAGTATTTCTCCAGAAACAGAGTGTCATGCTGCTTGGTAAAAGTATAAGTTTCAGATGCGAAGAACATGCAGGCTGAAAGATCAGTCATGATCCTAACAGTATCTCCGTTTTCCATTCTTTCGGAAAAGTGATAAAGATCTTTATTCAGATCAAATTGACTCTCGTGTTGGCAGGAGAATAAAGAAAATGAAAGAATGGTAAGAGGTAATCGTTTCACAAGGTTACATTTCCGAATTCTGATCATACCCATAAAATTTAGGTATCTGCCAATGGTATTTTACCGCAAATGTTCGAATAGCAACGATGAGTAAAATAGTGAAGATCTGTATAAAAGTATAGGAAAGCATTGTATATCTGGTCATCAATAAAAATGCTGCTCCGCCTACGATACATGCTGTGGCGTAAATTTCCTTTCTGAAAATTAATGGAATTCTGTTGAGCAGTATATCCCGGATGATCCCTCCGAAACAGCCTGTAATGGTTCCCAATGCAATACAGATCATAGGATGGATTCCTGCATTTAGTCCTTTCTGTACACCGATTATGGTGAACAGGCCAAGCCCGAAGCTGTCGAATATAAATAAAGTTACTTTAAAGTTTTTCTCAAGAGATTTGAATATCATTGAAAAAATACTGGTCACCAGAATCAGGGTACACATCAGAATATCATGCATCCAGAATACCGGTATGTCCAGTAGTAAATCCCTTACAGTTCCTCCTCCCACAGAAGTTACAAATGCAATAATAAGAACCCCGAAAGGATCAAGCCGTTTCTGCATTGCTGCAAAACTTCCCGACATGGAAAAGGCAATGGTCCCCAGGACTTCTATGGCAAAATTGAACTGTTCGTGCATATATAATTATAAATGATTGTTGATAAATGATAATTGATGAATGATTTCTGCTTAAGCAAATTCTTGGCCATTATATCAATTATCATTTATCGCTCATCAATTATATTTTTTTATCTCTCCACTCTCACAGAGTCCGGAACCATCAGTTCATATTCGCCGCCGTGGGTGATGATTTCCCTTACAATGCTGCTGCTGATAAAAGATTTTCCTGAAGAAGTCAGCAAAAATACGGTTTCCAGTTTTTTGTGAGCTAAAGTTCTGTTGGTATGGGCAATCGCTTTTTCGAATTCAAAATCGGCAGGGTTTCTCAATCCTCTGATGATATACTGAGCATTTTTTTCAAAGCAGTAATCTACTGTTAAGCCTTCGAATGAATCTACTTCCACATTGGGGAATTCTGCTAAGGAGTTTTGGATAAATTCCTTTCTTTTTTCAAGAGGAAACATATATTTTTTCTGAGAATTCTGTCCGATTGCAATGATTAATTTATCAAAAAGCGGTGCCGCTCTTTCTATAATGTCATAATGTCCTAATGTAATCGGGTCAAAAGACCCTGGGAAAACAGCAATTTTCATGTTGTACGAGTTATGATTTTGAATTTTGAATTATCAGTTAAAAGCTTTACGTTTATTTCGTTTCTAACCTCTAATTTCTAACTTCTATTTTATTTATTAAGTGCTTTTTCAACTTCATTTCCGCAAAGATCCATAATGGAAATTCCGTAATGTTTTGCCTGCTGAGGAAGAATACTTGCAGGAGAGAATCCCGGATTGGTATTCATTTCAAGCATATAAGGAATCCCGTTCATGAGTATGAATTCACTTCTTGAAAAGCCACTCATTCCTAATGAATTGTAAGCTCTTTTGGCCATTTCTTCCACTCTTTTTGTAGTTTCCTCGTCAATTCTTGCAGGCGTAATTTCTTCAGATGCCCCTTCGTATTTTGCTTCATAATCGAAGAACTCATTGGTAGGAACAATTTCTGTAATTCCCAAAACAATGGTTTCACCTTTGAAATCAATAACTCCTACGGAAACTTCCATCCCGTCAAGGAAGCTTTCAATCAGAATTTCATTATCTTCTTTGAATGCAATTTCAGTAGCAGCAATGAGTTCTGATTTTTCTTTTACTTTGGAAATTCCCAGAGAAGATCCGGATTGGTTGGGTTTTACAAATAAAGGAAGACTCAGTTCTGCTACAATTTCATCCACATTGATGTCTTCACCTTTTCTTAAATAAATACTTTTAGCAGATGGAATTCCGTATTTTGATAATACAGCAAGGGTGTCTTTTTTATTGAAAGTAAGGGCGCTCTGGTAAAAATCACACCCGGTATATTTTTGTCCAATGGCATCCCAGTATGCCTGAAGAATTCCGTTCTCTCCCGGAGTTCCGTGGATGATATTAAAACAAACATCAAATTTTAAGACTTCTCCACTATCTAAAGTCACCGAAAAATCTCCTCTGTTGATGGGATATTTTTTGTCATTTTCACCTAAAAAATACCACTCATCTTTAAGAACTATTACTTTATATACTTCATAGAGATTTCTGTCTAAAGAATCATAAATCAATTGTCCGCTTTTTAAGGAAACGACGTATTCATCAGAATAGCCTCCCATAACTACGGCAACACTTTTTTTGTTCATAACCATATAGTATCAATTAAGGCAAATTTAATCATTTTATGCAATGCAATATGGGAAATCAGCAAATTTTAAAATCAAAAATGAATTGTGTTAAATAAAAAGTCCATTCTAAAATTATTAGCTATATTTGCGGTTATAATTAAAGTATTTTTAAGTATGCTTAAATCACTTTTCAATTGGAAAGTTTTACTGAATTTAGTAGTAGCCATCGGTATTTTCGTGGGTCTTGTATGGCTTACGTTTCGCTGGTTGGAGTACCATACGAATCACGGTCAGGAAATTCCTGTTCCCAATATTGTAAATAAATCGGTACATGATGCCGTTAAAATTTTAGATGATACAGGACTGGAATATGAAGTAGACAGTGCCAATTACGATCCTAAATACAGACCATTCCAGGTGTTACAGGTATATCCTGCGCCAGGTTCCCGTGTAAAAGACGGAAGAACGATAACACTTAAGGTAAATCCAAGAACATGGGCTCCTATTGCGGTTCCTAATGTAATCAATAAATATTCCGGACTGGCATTCCAGAGACTGGATCAGGTAGGTCTTAAAATTGGTGATACGATTTATGAACCTAGTATTCAGAAGGACGCTCTTTTAAGAATATTATATAAAGGAAATGCTGTAAATCCGGGTACCCGCTTACCAAGATTCTCAACGATTGATGTAGTGGTTGGTTCCGGGCCTATGAGAAATATTTCCATTCCTAATGTAGTTGGACTTACGGTAAAAGAAGCGAGAGCTGTAATTGCCAGGAGTATGTTTGAAGTAGGATTGGTAGATCATGAAGACGGAGGCAAAGATGAGTCTGATATTATCTATTATCAGGATCCTGCTTCCGGAGATGTTCGTGATCAGGGAATGCAGATCGACCTTTGGGCAAGTAAGAAAACTCCGGCAGAATTAAGAGCAAAAGTAGAGCAGTTGAATTCTATCTATCGTATGAAAGTGGATACTTCACTTCCTCCGGTCCGATATGAAGAAGTACACAGTGAGCCAAGTTATGACGCTCCGGTTGTACCGGCTTCTACTCCTAAAAGAGAAACTCCAAAACCAGAAGTACCGAAAACTGAGACTCCAAAGCCTCAGACTACAACTTCTAAACCTGCAGGTCAAAATACAGAGAAGCCTAAAACTTCTACCACTACTCCTTCAGCTGGAAGTACAGCGAAACCGGCTGCTTCAGCAACGACACAGCAGCCTGCTCAAAAGCCTAAAAAAGCTAAAGTGCAAATAGATTAATATAAAATTATTATAAATAAACAGAGGCTTCAACTGCAAAATGTTGAGGCCTTTTGTGTAAAAAAAAATAAAACAATGTCAGAAGATAACGAAGATTTTTTAGATGAAGAATTATTAGATTCCAACAGTATCGAAAATATCGATATTGACGAGGAAAATAAAGGTTTGTATGAGCATCTTAATATCACTGTTGACAGCAAGCAGGAACCCTTAAGAATAGATAAGTTCCTATTAATATACAGGCAGAATTCTTCAAGAAATAAAATTTCACAGACCTGCAGAGCCGGAAATGTGATAGTGAACGGAACTGCAGTAAAGCAGAATTACCGGGTAAAACCGGGAGATCAGATCTCTGTACTGCTTACCCACCCTCCTAGAGAGAATGTCATTATTCCACAAGATATTCCGGTGAATATCGTTTATGAAGATGATGACCTTGTTGTTGTGGATAAGGAAGCTGGAATGGTGGTACACCCCGGATTCGGAAACTGGGACGGAACATTGGTGAATGCACTGGCTTTTCATTTTGAAAAGAACGGGGAGAAATCTGATCTTGACAGGGTAGGATTGGTTCACAGGATTGATAAAGATACATCAGGACTACTGGTGATCGCCAAGAATGAATATGCATTGAGCTTCCTTGCAAAACAGTTCTTTAACCGAACTACGAAAAGACTGTACTGGGCTTTTGTGTGGGGAAATATGCAGGATGAAGAGGGAACCATCAGAGGTCATATCGGAAGGCATCCTAAAAACAGAATGCAGATGTCTGTTTATGAAGATGGCAGCCAGGGGAAACATGCAGTGACGCATTATAAAGTCCTTGAAAGATTCAAATATATGACCTGGGTGGAATGTAAACTTGAGACCGGAAGAACACATCAGATCAGGGCACATTTCAGACATATCGGGCATACTTTGTTTAATGACGAAAGATATGAAGGACATACGCCTTTAAGAGGGATAAATCTTCCGAAATACAAGCAATTTATTAAAAATGTTTTTGAAATTTTGCCAAGACATGCCCTTCATGCCCATACCCTTGGATTTATACACCCAACCACAAAAAAGGAATTATATTTTGAAAGCCCAATGCCCAAAGATATGGCGGATGCTGTAAAAAAATGGAGAAATTATTTAGAAAACTAAAAATATATTGAGAATTTTTTTATATTTGTTGAATTGAAATCAAGATTTGTTATGAGAAAACTATATGCTATCGTATGTTTAGCTCTTTTGTCAAATGCATACAAAGCACAAGAATCACTACCATACTATCAGCAATATCTTTTGGATGGTGAGTTCCTGTTCAACCCAGCTCAATACGGAAAAACAGATTACGTACAGCTCAACGCCAATTATCAACAACAATTTTCAAAATTCAGTAATTCTCCTAATGTTCAGTCAATCGGGATTAATGCGAATATCTTTGATAGAGTAGGTGCTGGTATTTCCGTATTCAGAGACAGTAACGGACCGATCTCTGCGGGTGGTATCACGGCTGGTGCTTCATATTTTATTCCGCTAAGTAGTGAAGGAGACAGAAAAGACCAGTTCTCTTTCGGTACAAGTGTTAATTTCTATAATATGAATTTTGACTATTCAAAAATCAATACTGAAGAAGGTGGTGATCCACTATTAAGAGGGGAAGAAAGTAACATCTTTATGGTGTATGCCAACTTCGGTTTGGCGGCTACTTACAGAGGCTTATTCGGGGGTGTTTCCGTAAATGATATCGCATTAAGTAATGATGCTTCTATCGTAAACAACTATGAGCCTTCTCCAATTAAATTCTTCTTAAATTTAGGATACAACTGGAACATTGCTGATAATATTACCATTGCACCGTCAGCATTAATCAACCTTAATACAAACTCAACAAGAATGGTCGACTGGAATTTGATGGCGACATTCTCCAATGATATTAATGCATTCTCTTTCGGGGTAAGCTACAGAACGGTTCAGAACAGATTTGACAATCAGAACCTGAGCATCTCTCCAATTGTAAAAGTAAGATTCAACAAATTCATGATTGGAGCTACTTATAACCTTGGATTATCCGATATTCAGAGCTATGGTGGAAACAGCTTCATGATTGGTCTGGGATATAACTTCGACAACTTCATTAATGCCAGAGGATTTAGATACTAATTAATTTAATTTAAATAAATTTGAGCTCTGAAATTTTTCAGAGCTTTTTTATGATATATATTCACATTCCGTTCTGTAAACAAAAATGCAGTTACTGTAACTTTCATTTTTCAACATCCCTGAATTTTAAGGATGAAATGCTTCACGCCATGAAAACTGAAATATTACTGAGAAAGGATGAATTGCAGAACAAAGACCTGAAATCCCTGTATTTTGGAGGTGGAACTCCCTCTATTCTCTCTGTGGATGAAATCAATTCTTTAATAGATGAAGTATTGCGGTATTTCAGCTTTGAAAAAGATATTGAAATCACACTGGAAGCCAACCCTGATGATCTGGATAAAAATTTCTTAAAACAACTGGCAGTAACACCAGTGAATAGACTGTCCATTGGTACTCAAAGTTTTTTTGAAGAAGATCTGAAACTCATGAACAGGGCTCACAGTGCTTCCGAAGCAGAAAGCTCTATCAAACGAGCACAGGATTTCGGCTTTGAAAACCTGAGTATTGATCTGATCTACGGTTCACCCACTTCCAATCTTGAAATCTGGAAAGAAAATCTGAATAAAACCATTGTCTTAGAAGTTCCTCATATTTCCTCATATGCATTGACTGTTGAACCCAAAACTGCTTTGGAAAACTGGATATCAAAAGGAAAAGTAAAAAGTCCTAAAGAGGAAGAACAAAACAAAGAATTCTATTATTTATCTGACTTTTTAAAAGATAATGGTTTTGAACATTATGAAGTTTCCAATTTTGCAAAACCAGGCTTCTATTCACGCCACAATTCTGCTTATTGGAAATACCAGGAATATCTTGGAATTGGTCCTTCGGCACATTCTTATAACGGATTTGATGTCAGAAGCTGGAATGTAGCCAATAATCAGCAATACATCAAAAAGCTTAATGATAAATTATTAGCCAAAGAAGAAGAAATTCTTTCCAAAGAAGATCAGTTTAATGAAATGATCATGATCGGCTTACGAACTATTTGGGGCGTAGATTTGGAAAGTTTAAAAAATAAATTCTCAGATAGAGAACTGGAGCATTTTCAAGCAGAAATCAAACCGAAAATAGAAGACGGAATTTTACTTATTGAAAATGACCATTTAAAAATTCCTGAAAAGCATTGGTTTATGGCCGATGGAATTGCTTCGGATTTGTTTATTGTATAACAGTTTGTTGTATATGGTATACTAAAAATTCATTATTTTTGTATAAAATTTCAGCTCATTTGAAAACGAAAAAACAAGATTTTTCACATCTTTCACCCAACCAGCCTATCGGAATTTTCGACAGTGGAGTAGGAGGTCTTACCGTTGCCAAAGAAATCAAAAGACTTCTTCCTAACGAAGATCTGATCTACTTTGGAGATACAAAGCACCTTCCTTACGGAGAAAAGTCCAAGGATGCGATTATTGAATACTCTACCAAGATTACCAATTTTCTGCTGGAGCAGAACTGTAAAGCGATTGTAATTGCCTGTAACACGGCAACGGCTAATGCTTTGAATGAGGTTATGCAGTCAGTTGCAGGAAAAGTTCCGGTCATAGACGTTATTAATCCTGTTGCTGAAAAGGTATCTTATGAAATCCATACTAATGTAGGAGTGATTGCCACCAAAGCAACTGTGAATTCAGGATTGTATAAAAAGAGCATCCGAAAACATAATAAATGGATCAAAGTAGACGAACTGGCTACACCATTACTGGTACCTGCTATTGAAGAAGGTTTTAAAAATCATCCGATCACGCACGCTATTATTTATAATTATTTAAGTAATAATAAATTAAAAAATATTGAAACGTTGATTCTGGGCTGTACCCATTATCCACTTTTAATAGATGAAATCAAACAGTATTACGGAAACAGAGTCCGTGTGATAGACTCTCCAAATATTGTAGCCAATCATCTGAAGATCATTCTGGATAAGTACAATCTCTTAAATGATCATAACTCAAAACCCAATTATCATTTCTATCTTTCGGATATTACCAAGAACTTTGAGAAAATCTCTAAGAAATTCTTCGGAAAATCAATTGATTTGGAATTAAAAGTATTATAAATAAAAAAGTCTGCCTCATCTTGAAGCAGACTTTTTTATTAATGTTCTTTGTGAAAAAGATCGTGAAGTTTGTGTTTAAAACTAAGCCTCCACAATTACTTTCTCAGCATTCAGCCTTTTCTTCGGATTGAATTGAGGCTGATTAGCATCTGCTTCATCTCTTTCCCCGATAGCTACGGCAAATAACGTCTCATATTTTTCATTATTCAGAATAGCATCATATCCTTCAGGTTCAATTCCTTCCATAGGAGTAGAATCTATTCCCATTGCTGCACAAGCAGATAAAAGTACCCCTAGTGACAAATATACCTGATGCCCAAGCCATGATTTTATGGCTTCTTCTCCTTTAGGTTTTACCATGGTGCGGTAATAATTAACAGCACCTTCCGGAAGGTTTTCCTCTATTTGCTTTTCAAAGTTTTCTACATTTTTGATCACCTGAAAGACAATAACATGGCTGCTGTCCAACACTTTTTCTTTATTAAAATAAGACTTATCCCCCAATTGCTTTTTCAGTACCGGATCATTAACGAAAATAAAATTCCATGGCTGGCTGTTAATGGAGGAAGGACTTAAATGTAAGATCTCCTGAAGTGCTGCAATTTGTTCTTCACTGATTTTTCCCTGTGGGTTATACTTTTTTACAGTATACCTGTTTTTCATTTGGTCTAAAAAGTTCATAATTTTATACTATCATTTTTATAGTTACAAAAGTAATTTAAGTTTATTAACTTTGCAATAACGGTAAAAAATGATAGTATAAAAATGTATACAATAGATAATAAATCCTATCCCTGCTGTACCAGCGTTACGATGAAATTTATAGGAGGGAAATGGAAAGCAGTAATCTTACATCACCTTATTGGCGGAGCCAAACGGTATAACGAGATAAGAAAGTCTATTCCTACCATTACGGAAAGAACATTAAGCTTGCAGCTAAAACAGCTGGAAGAAGACGGAATTGTTGAGAGAAAAGTTTTTACGGAAAAACCTCCTTTAGTGGTGGAATATGAATTGACAGATTTTGGAAAGACACTTCTGCCTGTTTTGGAAGCGATTACAAAATGGGGCGAAGCTGCTCCGATAATTTCAAAAAAAATAATCAGGAATTAAAGTTCCTGATTATCTTCTTTATTCGGTTCAAAAAAACTGAAACTTACGTTTCCATATTTTCGGGTATCTGTTAAATTGGGATGGTCAAGCTTCATACGGCTTTGGTGCTCTACAATGAGAACTCCGTTTTCCTTCAGGTATTTATTGTTTAAAACCAAAGAGATCAGTTCGTGGTATTTTTTCTCTTCCATTTCAAAAGGAGCATCAGAGAAAACAATTTCAAAAGATTTTTTATTTCTGAATTTTTTAAGCCAGTCAAATACATCACCTCTCTGTACATTGATCTGAAGTGCCATATCAAGCTCAGAAGCCGTAGTGTTGATAAATGCTGTATGCTTTGGATTCATTTCCACCGAAGTGATATTCTGACATCCTCTGGAAGCAAATTCAAAGGTAATAGAGCCAATTCCTGCAAAAAGATCAAGCACGGAAACCGACTGCATATCATATTTGTTTTCCAGAATGCTGAATAAAGCCTCCTTCGCAAAATCGGTGGTAGGCCTTACTTCAAAGTTTTTTGGAGCGGCAATTTTTTTGGCTTTCCATTTGCCTGATATTATTCTGAACATATTTTTTGTTAGGGTTTAGGTGGTAAATTATAGGTAGCAGGTGACTGTGTCTAGGATTCAATTCCTATTACCTGCGGCCTGCAACCTAGTTAAGTATAAAATTCTTATTGGGAATATTGTCAAAAACAATTTTCAGGTTTTTAACAAATTTCTGAAGTTCGGAAATGAAGGTTTCATTTTCCGTAGTTTCTCCATAAGCATAAAAGCTGGTTTCATTGATTCCAAAACCTATCTTACTCAATGTAAACATAATGAAGTAAAGGAAATCTACTTCTGAGTTGACATCAAGGTTATTATAAAGGATTATTTTTTTATTGTCAATCGCAAAAAACTCACATTGGTTATGATAAAGATTGATATGAATTTCCTTGTTGGTTTTATTATTAATTGAACTTAGAAACTTTTCTCCGGAGAAATTAAAATGAACCGGTATAGCCAGCTCTTTTATTTTCTTATAATAGTTTTTCGGAAAAGTATAATAAAACTGAATATTGAATTTTTTGTTAATAGAAAGCATCAGCTCTTCCTTTTCTCTGTCAGTCGGAGCGTTGAAAGCGATCAGGTCAAATCCTGCCTCATGCTCAGAAAAACCTTCAGGCATCAGGGTAAAATGATTAAAAGCTGAAATCACATGGATTTCTTCATAGCGCTGCTTAATAAGAACTTCATCCAGCTTTTGATCAATAAGATTGGCTGGTGTCTCTTCAGTAACGAAATAAGACTTTTCCTCCAGAATGTTTTTGTTCTTAACAATCTGATAGATCAATCCGTCTTTGGTAAAAAGTAAATTAAGTACGTTCATATTTCAATTCCTGCAAATTTAGTGAAATTCTACCATTACCGCACCCGATTGATGGTGAAGTATTTCCTTATTATAAAAATCAATATTAACCTGGCTTTCCAGTACGTCCCGAACCATCCTCTGCAACGTCCCGTCACCAATGCCGTGAACAATTTCCAGTCTTTTCAGGTTGTTCTTTCTGCAAAACTCAATCACTTCAATCAGTCTTTCTTTTTGTATAAATAGTCTTTCGAAGCTGTCATAGTCATTGGGATTCTTTACCAAATTATGAAAATGCAGGTCTAAAACCAAATGATTTTTCTGATGTTTCTTAGAAATGATTTTTTTAGGCTCGGCTTTTCTTACGACTCTGATATTTTCATAGAGATCCGAATCTTTAGGAACCAGTTTTTCTTTGGGATATTGATGGGTAAAGCCATATTCATCTTTAAAAACGGCAATATTTCCCTTCACGGAAGTAATTACCCCGCTTAAATCCTCATCCACTACCGAAACCTTATCGCCGATCTTCATATTTTTTTAAGACTTGTCTGAACCCAATATTTGTGCAAAGGTAGAAAGTAAAACGAATGAACACAAACTCCTTTTTCTTCAAACTTTCTCACTTATCACACTCTTGATCCCAGTTCAATAACTTCCAGATCCTTGATTTCCTCACCGTCCACCACAAAACGCATCATCGTTCTTACTTTATGCCATCCCTGTTTTCCACACGCGCCGGGATTCAGATGGAGAAGACTGTTTTTTTCATCATACATTGCTTTCAAAATATGAGAATGACCTGAAATAAATAATTTCGGTGCTTTTTCAGCAATTTCTTTTTTAGTGAGTGGAGCGTATTTTCCAGGATAACCCCCAATGTGAATCATCAACACTTCCATGTTTTCACAAAAGAAACGGTTGACTTCCGGAAACTCAGCCTGAATTTTGGCATTATCAATATTTCCGTAAACGCCTTTCAGAGGCTTTATTTTTTCAAGCTGTTCAATCACATCCAGACTTCCGAAATCTCCGCAATGCCATACTTCATCGGCCTGAGAAGCATATTCCAGGATCCGGTCATCTATATAAGAATGAGAATCGGAAAGGAGAAGAACTTTTGTCATGTACTGCCATTTTTAAAACTGCAAATATAAAGAAGCTTTTATCAATTCACAGGAGATCCTAATCAGTAATATTTTTTGTTTTTCTGATAGAATCCAGTTTCATTTCAATAGCTGCACTGAAAACCTTTTTTAGTTTTAGTTGATTTTCCGTAAGCTTTGAAATAACAAAAGTACCAGTCATATTGGTATTGGAAGGAAAGACCAAAGTTACTGTAGAGTCTGAAGCTTTTTTCCAGCTCCCGATATAACGGTCTGGTTTTTCACTTTTTTTAGTAACAGGTTCTTCCAAAGTATCATACCTTAAAGTAGATTTCATCAGATTTCCTGTGATTTTTCCGTTTTTCTGAAATCTGATCCCTTCTCTTCTTGCCTCAAAACCATCCTGCTTTTCATAAGTATAGATATAAGTATCCATTTTATTTAAATTCCAGGTTTGTAAAAGCAAAGGATTGGAAGTTCTGTCCTGGGCTTTGATACCACTGATAGTGAAAAGAGAGAAAATACAGATAGAAATAGGCTTTTTCATGAATACTGCTGATTTATCGTAAAGTTTTAGCACGGCTAAAATTAGCATCGCTTAATATTTAGTAAATTTGGGAAAATTAAAATAAACAATGAAACAGAAACTTTCTTTTTTCATTTTTCTTTTGACCGTAGGATTAGCCAATGCGCAGGTTGAAGAAAAAAAGCTGGATGAGCTGATCCAAAATACCCTGAAAACCTTTGATGTACCCGGAATGTCGGTAGGAATTGTAAAAGATGGAAAAGTAACCTATTCCAAAGGCTTTGGAGTTCGTTCTCTTACTACGAAGCAGCCTATGGACGATAATACATTAGTGGGAATTGCTTCCAACTCCAAAGGGTTTACCTGTGTGGCATTAGCAATTCTTGCGGATGAAGGAAAACTGAACTGGGATGATAAAGTTTCAAAGTATATTCCTGAATTTCAAATGTATGATCCTTACGTTTCTCAAAATGTAACGATCAAAGACCTTATCACGCACAGAGCGGGATTAGGACTAGGGCAGGGAGATCTTATGTTTTTTCCGGAAGGGGGAAGCTTAACAGTTAATGATATTGTTCATAACGTGAGATACCTGAAGCCTGAAAATCCTTTCAGAACAACACTGGATTATAACAATATCATGTTTATTGTTGCCGGAGAAGTAATTCACAGAGTTTCCGGATTAAGCTGGGCAGAATTTATTGAGCAAAGAATTATGAAACCGGCGGGAATGACTTCAAGTTTCGGAAGTTATAACAGAGCAAAAGCTATAGCAAACAAAATTGATGCGCATGCTCCGGTAGATGGAAAAGCAATTGCTGTTCCACACGACTGGAACGAAACAGGTAATGCAGCAGGAGGAATTATGAGTAATATCAAAGATATGACGACCTGGGCAGAATGTCTGTTGAATAATTTCACCACAAAAGATGGTAAAAAACTGGTTTCGGATAAGAATGTTCAACAACTTTGGAGTCTGCAGATTCCAGATAGAGTGGCTGCAAAAAATCCTTATGACACAAGTTTCTATGGATACGGTTTAGGATGGTTTTTGAGCGATGTTAAAGGACACAAACAGGTACAGCATACCGGAGGATTGATCGGAACGGTGACACAGTTTACTTTAATTCCGGATATGAAACTGGGAATTGTAGTATTGACGAACCAACAGTCCGGAGCCGCTTTCAATACCATTACGAATACCGTGAAAGATTCTTATCTTGGGATAGCAGACAGAAACTGGCTGAAAACCTATGGCGACAGAATGTCTAAAATGGAAGCTGAATTCAATAAACAGAAGAAAGATGCTTTTGCAAAATCTGAAGCCTTTAAAAAAGAAAAATCTTTACAGCCAAAAGCAGAACAGTTTACAGGAACTTACAATGATGTATGGTTTGGTGATGTAGAAATTACACAACAGGGAAATAGCTACAGAATTGCGTGCAAAAACTCTCCAAGGTTAAAAGGAGAGCTGCTTCCTTATTCCAATAATTCTTTCATTATCAAATGGGACGACAGAAGCTATGATGCGGATGCCTACATTATTTTCAATTATGATGAAACCGGAAAAGCAGAATCTGCAAGATTAAAAGCAATTTCTGACGTAACAGATTTCAGTTTTGATTTTGATGATCTGGATTTGAAAAAGAAGTAAAAAGCGAAAGCATAAAAGATATTCTATAAAGAACGGGCATTGGTCCGTTCTTTTTTGTTGCTCAAACACGAATTGCGTTAATTGTTCACAAATAACACTAATATTTTACTGAAGGAGGTTAAGGTCCTGCTGTGCTAAGGAAAGATCTGTGTTAAAATGTTGCTTTTCAAAGAAATTTTTTAATTCAAGAAGTCTTTTTTTATTGTCATAATGGATGCTTGAATTCAGTTTTCTTTGACATAACGAGCAGGCTCTTGCCAGGTGATAATCAGTTTCCGATAATGAATTGGTTCCGTTCATGACGCAGTTGGCGTTCAGACAATGACTGATCCCAAACATATGGCCGATTTCGTGTGAACTGATTTTTATTAATCTTAAAAGACTTTCATTAAAATTTGAATCAGTTAAATGACCATTGGCAAACCTATACATCGATGTTACTCCTACACCATCTTCATAAGAAGCCAGTCCGAAAACGTAGTTCCATTCCGGTTTTGGGAAAAGGTCTTTTTCGGTAATTCCCATCAGGACTACAGCGTCTTTTGGTTTTCTTTTGATAAGAATGCTGTCCAGTATATATCCTGCCAGTAACTGTTCCTGTCCTTCTTTTGACATTCTTTTGACGTTCTCAGGAAAGATGGTGTTAGGCAGAGCAGGCAGTATTTTTGTTTCCAGCTGGTAATATATTTTTAAGTATTCTTTTGTGAGAGCTATTTCCTTTTTCTGAAGTTCATCAAAAGTTCCGATAGGCTGAAGATAGATGGTGTTTTTTCCAGGTTCGGGTTTTATTTTTTTTAATTTCTGAAAATCTTCAAATGTTTGGAAATGTTCATCATGATTGTACCTCCAGCTTCCGGGGTTGGGGGAAGAGGAAAGTTTTATGTCATTCTTTACGATAGACTCATAGTAAGTTTTGTTCTGTTTCTGACATGAGAAAAGAAGAGTAATTATTGTGACATAAAAAAATAAGGATGTAAAATTATATTTTCCCAGGCTCATAAAAGAACAGCAGTTTCTTTTTAGCCCCATCAAATTCAGACCAGGATTCACAGTCTACCTCAAAACCAGCCACTCCGCAGGTGGGGAAATGGAAAATATCCTCAGAAATGGAATTGGCAAAATTGGAAATTCCATTATTGTGTGAGAAGAAAGCTACCGAATTCAGGTTATCATCCAGATCATAAATTACAGATTCAAAACTTCTTTCCGAAGGATTATATAATTTTTCATCAGTTGAACAATTTAACTGATACGCCTGATTAAAAATTTTACAGGTGTTCAGTGCACGAACCGCGGGGCTGGACACAAAATGATCAATGGAAATATTATTGTTTTTCAGGAATCTGGACATGTGCATAGCATCCTCCAGACCTTTGTCTGCCAAAGGTCTGTCAAAGTCCTCCGTTTCTTCCGGCCAGTCGCTTTTTGCATGTCTTACGAGGATGAGTTTCTTCATATAATTGTTTTTTGGAAGATTAAAATTATAAAAAAAATAATGGAATAAAACATGATTTATATAAAAAAACTGCGTTATGAATAAAATCAGTAAATTTTACTAAATTTGCAGACTTATGGGACAAATCCTTGCAATAGACTACGGAAAGGCTCGTTGTGGTATCGCTGCAACCGATGATATGCAGATTATAGCCAGTGGGCTGGAGACTGTAGAGAACCGTTCTCTAATGGATTTTTTGAAAAAATATTTCAATGAAAACAAGGTAGATGAAGTCGTAATTGGACTTCCCATAGATTTGAAAGGAAACGTTTCAGAAATAGAAACGGATATTTTAAAATTCATAGAAGAATTTAAAAAAGAATTTTCGGATATTGCGGTTCACCGTTTTGACGAAAGATTTACTTCCAAAATGGCTTCATTCTTTATTTCCCAAAGTGGAAAAAACAAAAAGAAGAGGCAGGAAAAAGGGTTAATAGATAAAGTAAGTGCAACCATCATATTGCAGAATTTTTTAGAACAAAGATTAAGATGATATTACCGATAAGAGCTTTTGGGGATCCTGTTTTGAGAAAAGTAGGAAAAGATATAGAAAAAGACTATCCCGAATTACAGGAACTGATAGATAACATGTTCGAAACCATGTACAGCGCAAATGGCATAGGTCTTGCAGCGCCACAGATTGGTTTGGATATCCGTCTGTTTGTGATAGATGTAACACCTCTTGCAGAAGATGAAGATTATGAAGATATTAAAGATGAGTTGGCAGAGTTCAAAAAAGTATTCATCAACGCTCAGATTCTTGAAGAATCAGGTGAAGAATGGAAGTTCAATGAGGGCTGTCTTTCTATTCCGGATGTAAGGGAAGATGTAAAAAGAAAAGGAACAATCGTTATTGAATATTATGACGAAAATTTTGTGAAACATACAGAAACTTTTTCCGATATTAGAGCCCGCGTAATTCAGCATGAATATGACCACATTGAAGGAGTTCTGTTTACCGATCACCTTAGCGCTCTGAAGAAGAAACTGGTAAAAGGTAAGCTGACTAAAATCTCTCAGGGTGACGTAAACATCGGTTACAAAATGAGATTTCCAAAGTAATTAAATAAGGATTAAAACGAATAATAAAAAGCAAAAAGCCAGTGCTGATTGCAGAATTTACAAAAAATAAAATTATGCTGTTAGAAAAAATAATTTCAATTTCTGGAAAACCAGGACTTTTCAAATTAGTTTCTCAATTAAGAAACGGATTCATCATTGAAGATGTTACCAACAAGAAAAAAGTAAGCATTGGAAACTCAAGCCAGGTAAGTTTATTGGACAATATTGCCATGTTTACATTTGAGAAAGAAGTTCCGTTATTTGAAGTATTTGAAAATATTGCTAAAAACAACAATTATAAGGAAACTATTTCTCACAAATCTTCTGAGGCAGATTTGAAAGATTTCATGTTGGCATCTCTTCCTAATTATGATACAGAAAGAGTATACGCTTCTGATATCAAGAAATTGGCTCAATGGTACAACATCCTTCACAAAGCAGGATACATCACTCCTGATAGCTTTGTAAAAGCAGAGCCTGAAACTTTAGAAGGTGAACCTGCTGCAGAAGAAGTAAGCATTGAAAAAGATACTAAAAAAGCAGCTCCAAAAGCAGAAAAGCCTGCTGCTCCAAAAGTAAAAGCTACTTCAGCTGCAAAATCAGCTCCGAAAAGCACACACAGAAAACAAGGATAATTCATTTTTGAATTAAAATATAAAACCTTGTCCGGAATTTCCGGACAAGGTTTTTTGTTTTTTCAAACAAAAGATAATTACATGCTAGTATTCCAAACCTAGCAGGTTTTGAAAATCTGTTAGGTTTCCATATCGAATCTATCAGGATTCTGCACTTCGCAACTTTTACTTCCAACGTTTGTAATGATGTCCGAATATCCCTTACATTTGTATAAGATTGAATTTTCAAACAATGAATACGAAACAAGAGAAACTGGAGGCCTTCGGAAGATTACTGGATATTATGGATGACTTGCGTGAAAAATGTCCGTGGGATCAGAAACAAACGTTAGAGTCTCTTCGCCATCTTACCCTTGAGGAGACCTATGAACTCTCAGATGCTATTTTGCAGAATGATTTACAGGAAATAAAGAAAGAGCTGGGTGATGTTTTGCTTCATCTGGTTTTTTATGCTAAAATTGGTTCTGAAAAAGAAAGTTTTGATATAGCAGATGTCATCAATTCACTTAATGAAAAGCTGATCTTCCGCCATCCTCATATCTATGGTGATACTGAAGTGAAAGATGAAGAAGAAGTGAAACAGAACTGGGAAAAATTGAAACTGAAAGAAGGAAATAAGTCTATTTTAGGCGGAGTTCCGAAAAGTCTGCCTAGTTTGGTAAAAGCCTACAGAATTCAGGATAAAGTGAAAGGAATAGGTTTTGAGTTTCACGATGCAGAAGATGCATGGAAAAAGGTAGATGAAGAGATTCAGGAGTTTCATGCGGAGACTGATCTGGATAAGAAAGAACAGGAGTTGGGTGATGTATTTTTCTCTTTGATTAACTATGCAAGAATTTCAGGAATCAATCCTGATTCTGCCTTGGAAAGAACCAATCTCAAATTTATTTCAAGATTTCAAAAGATGGAAAGTCTGGCTGAGGAACAGGATCTGAAACTGGCAGATATGTCTCTGGAAGAAATGGACGTTCTCTGGGAAAAAGCAAAAAAACTTTCATAATTCCTGATGGGAACAATTAATGCTTCTTACACTCAATTAAAATAATAAAAATAGATATGTTACGTTTGCTTATTTTACCTGCTTTGCTTTTATTAAGCTGCAATCCAAAAGCTCAGAATTCTCCCACTAATGAGTATGAATTGAAAGTTCAGTTTACCTTACCTAAAAAGTTGAAGGAAGTTTCCGGAATTACTTTATCAAAGGATAAGAAAACAATCTGGGCAATAGAGGACAGAGGAAATGAAAATGCAATATACGGACTGAGCGATAAAGGTGATATGCTGGCAAAAATATCGGTAGAAAATGCTGAAAACACAGACTGGGAAGATGTTATATCTGACTCTCAGGGAAATATTTATATCGGAGATTTTGGTAATAATGATAATAACAGAAAGGATCTGGCGATCTTAAAAACAGATTTGAAAGACAGTAAACAAATTGTTACTAAAGTTGTTCAGACCACAAAATTTCATTATCAGGGACAGACTGAGTTTCCTCCAAAAAAATCAAATTTGCTGTATGACTGTGAAGCTTTTGTTGAAATGGACGGGAATTTTTACTTATTCACCAAAAACAGAAGCAAAGGTTTTGACGGGACCTTCCTTGTATTCCAGGTGCCTAATAAAGAAGGGGATTTTGAAGCCAAATTAATAGGAACACTGAAGCTTCAGGGTGGATATAATGATGCCGCGATTACATCTGCAACCATCAACAGTACAAAAGATAAAATTGTATTGCTGACGCATAAAAATATACATGTTCTTACCGGATTTACCGCTAACGATTTTAATTCTGCTAAAATTCAGAAAATTCCATTAAATCATAATTCCCAGAAGGAAGCCCTTGTTTTCTTTGATGATAAAACATTAATGATTGCAGATGAGAAAGGGAAGAATGAAGGTGGAATGGTGTATACTTTTTCTTTAAACTAAATTTTATCTTCTCTATCTTTACAAGCGATAAATAACTATGAAAAAAATTTTATATATCTTTTTGGTACTAGGTTTTTCCTCTTGTAGCAGTACTAATGATGACTCTATAACTGTAAATGAAAATCAAACCGTAGATTTACAACTTGATAAAGGATATATTTTCGAGATGGATCAACGCACAACACTGCCTGGTCCTGAAAAATACTATCAGTTTTTCTATGAAAACGGACGTTTACAGAAAATGCTTGGAAGGAACTATTTTGTAACAGCAAATATCCAGTTTTTTAATCCTGATGTAATTACTCAGTTAACTTATACAAATAATAAAATACAGGTAGATTATTTTGAATCAGAAACAACTTCCGGATATAGAACAACTTCTTATCTGATGGAAAATAACAGACCTGTTACGGCTGAAAAGTATTATAAGAATGGGACTGTTACCGAACTCGAAATGACAAGGAATTATACCTATGGATTCAATACAATAAATGTATATACTAAACGTGGTTATCAGGAACTTTTTACAACGTACTATTTTGATGGAAATAGTAATCTTTCTAAAAGTGAAACATTAGAAAAGGCAGGAGGTAAGAATAAGCAGCTTACAACTACCTTGTATTCAGATTTTGACAATGCTAAAAATCCATTTAAGAAATTGTTTCTGATTAATGATGATTTTTATGAAAAGAGTTTATCAAAAAATAATTTCAGGGCTAAAGAATCAGTGATTGAATATGCTGAATACCCTAATACCGGAATACCTCCGCAGCCAGGAGTATCCAAATCAAAATGGACTTATAATTATGATCAGAATGGCCAGGTACTATTGTACTTTCCATTTCCATAAAAGATAAAATAAAACCCCACAAGAGAAATATGTGGGGTTTTTAAATAGATGAATATTATTGAAGTGATTGAAGTTTATAGTGTTTAAGGAGTAAGATAAGAGATATGAATATTTCCGCTTGATAATCTGAAATCCTGGGTATAACGACAGCGTATTCTGAAGGTTTCTCCTGTATTGAAAAAATTAATGGAGGAAAGATTATGATTCAATCCTGTAGTACGCTCTCCATGACCTGTTGATATTCCTGCAAGAGTTGTAAGGGTAGGCGATACTTTTTGGATATAGGAATTGGCTGTTCCTGCAGTTTGCCCTGATGGATTTAAATTGAGATCATACGTCACATAAGGAACAATATTGTAAAATCCCGGTTTTACTACTGTGAAAAGTCCGGTGGTAGAATTATACGTTAAATAAGCAGTATCAATCTTATTGCTTACATTGAAAACATAAGTCTGTGAATAACTTTCATGAGTATTAACCGGAGTAGAATGAGTACCCGTATAGCTTCCGCTTGCGGGACTAATGTTTGTTTTGTTTCCCACATATATTACCTTTAAGAAGTTTTCAGATTCAATCGTTTTCCATACCGGAGCATTACCCACTCCATTTGACATTAAGACCTCGCCCTTGTTTCCGGAATTACCTCTTGTTTTATCATCTCCGCCTACATTCAGGTCTTTAACTACCTGAAGTGAGCCATTGACATGTAAAGTATTTTGGGGAGTTGATGTTTCAATCCCTATCTGTGCATTTAAATGTATGAACATAAAAAATAATGCCATATACAATAGCTTTTTTTTCATCATTTGTTGATTTTTTAATTGGCACAAATATAAAATGTTTTTAAAATGTCTGTTTTTTAAGGAATTCATAAACATATTGAACTATGTCTTGTTTTTACTTATATAGCTGAAAATATGACTCTTATTTAAAAGCCATATTTATTTTATCAGTAAAAAATGTGAGTTGAAAGTTTGAATTATTAAATTTTATTAAAATTGAAGTTTTTTTCAAATACTCAGTTTGAATTATTTTAACATATTGTTAAGCAGTGATTTATGTTTTGTTTGCAATAGCAGTATTCAGCCCGGAAATTAGAATTAATTTCTTTTTAATGGCACAAATTAAAATTTCATTCCTATTCCTGCAGAAATTCTTCCGCCATCTGAACCATAGAAATAATTCAACCTTGCAGACATCATTTCCACAATACTCAGCCATACACCTGCACCAGCAGACTGATGCCATTTTCTGGAGTTCTCATTGTCATTCCATACACGGCCGATATCATATCCGATAAGAATTCCCATGTTGGCAGGAACAATATTATTTCTTACCCTTCCAAAATCCCACCGGATTTCTGAGTTATTGGTAAAATAGGATCTTCCGGAGAATCTTTCGTTTCTGAAGGCTCGCATTCCATTATTTCCTCCGATAGCAGCGGCCTGATAGAATTCAAAATTATTATTATTAATCCACATCACATTGCTGGAATTGGCGAATACAAATTTTCCTTTTTTATCAATCCTGTGGTCAATGGCAAGTTTTCCTTTTACCGTTACGAAATTCTTATTAAAATCAGAAAGAGTTGCTTTCCAGTCTGCATTCAGCATAAATTCCAGTCCAAGAGTAGGGAAGGCTGCATTATCTGCATTTTTATAGCCAAAGGTATAATTGGCTCCCACAAACTGTTGGCTATTAAATACACCAGGTCTCACATCCGGAGACTGGTTGATGAATCGGTCCGCTTTTCTCTGTACTTTATTATCTTCAAAAGTCAGTTGAAACTGATGGCTGAGGTTCATCCAGCTCTTTTGAGAAATGGAAGGAGCGAAGTTAAACTTAGATATTCTGGCTCTGTTGTATTCTCTTTCTGTATCCTCCTTGTCATACTCACTTTCGTTCGAAAGCCCAAAAAAGTTCTGAGAGAACCTTGGAGTGGTATAAAATGCATCAAGGTTAATATCCCAGCCTGAGATTGCTTTTTTAAATACACCTTTGTACGTAAGGCTAAATCCTGCAGTTGCCGTATAAAAATTAGCTTTTAAGCTGTGTCTCTGAGTGAAAGGATCACGTATAAAATTATTCACTGTATAATTGGCCAGAACTCCTACAATCACCCCATCATCCGGGTTGTAATCCAGGTTTGGATACCCTGCAACAGAATTATATTTAGGGTGTTTATAATTATAGCTGTTGATATCATAATCATCTGTAATATTCCTGGTTGCATTGCCTGTGTTATAAGTGTTTTTCTGAGATCTAAAATCATAAATCTTTACTTTTCTGCCATCTGCAACATTATAGGTATCATGATTGTATCCACCAATCAGCCGGATCGTCATTTTAGGATTTCCACTTCCTGTTACTACATAAGTATCATCATCTTCCAATCCGTAGATCCACAATTCTTTTGTTTTCGAATCATGATAAGTCTTTTCAAAAACAAGTTCATTCTGGTCTTTGTTCTTGCCTAGATAATATTGCTGAACAAGCACGGAATGTCCGTTTTTGGTGATGACAAACTTATCAGGATGTACCGTTCCCGCCAAAGGAACTTTTTTAAGCAGTACATCATAATACTGGGCGGCATAGGTCTGTAATTTTGTCTTTCTTATTTTCAGTTTTCTCTGGATTTCGGCAATGGTGTCATCCTGTACTTCTTTCGGAAGATTATGGAAAGCATCATCAATATCTGCATCAGTAAGATGTTCCTGAATATATTTTGCCTGGGTTTCCCATTCATTCTGGTCTGCACCTTTTAAGAAAACAAGATCCATCGGATAAGGTTCCATGGCAAGCCATTTTACACTGCTGATATCTTCTGTAAAGGTTTTCATATGGCGGATGGCAGGAACATTCATGATGATTTTAAAGGCTGCGCCGTCATATTTACTGAATGCCTGATCCCTGTCTTTAGGAATAGGTTTATAGATTATTTTATCACCCGCTTCATATTCTGCCCATTTCCACTGGTCGGAATGTCTGTCCCAGTCGCCGATAAGCATATCAAATAATCTTGCTCTGATATAAGATTCTCTGTCCACAGAATATTTATCGCTTTTGCTAAGATTTTTAAGTACATCATCCGTGGAAACGATATCTTTTGCATGGTCAAGATCAGCTAATGTTTTCGGATCAGAAGAAAACCGTTCTTCAATCATATACATTTCATCCCCGTAGTTTTCATTATATCTTCCCAAAGCCTGTTGCTTAGGAATATAATACAGTTTTGGATTACTGTGGAAAATACCCAGTTTTTCTGACATATTTCCAATCGTAAATGGAGTAAAGGGATGATTGGTGGTATAAAAATCAAGCAGGAACTTTTCAGGGAATGTATCTGCGAGTTCTTCTCCTAATGTACTTTTCTGAAAAGCCATATTGTTCAGGAAACGGATCGCACTTTTTTTTACTCCACGCATAACAAATTCCTGTCCGTCTTTAGCTTTCAGACGCAAACTATTGGATTGGTTTCCTCCGCCTTCCCGGAAAGGAATATACCCTCCGTTTAATTCGGAAAGATTAGCGGTTGGCGCTTCAATGGGAATTCCGTAATATCTTCTGTAATGATCTCCCCAAAGCCAGCGGTAAAACTTTCTTTTTTCAGTAAGCTGTACAGGGTAAATGGTGGAAGAGAATGTGGCAGGAAAAGAATTGGGAAAATTATTGATGAATACATCCGGTTTGGATATCACGGAAATATGAGTCAGTTTTTGGAGCTGAGCATCTTTAGTTGAAAAATACTCCACATCTGTACTTTCATCTTTTCTGAAATTTAAAACCGCAAAACCACTACCTCCGTAAGAAAAGTCTGTTTGTTCCACGATGGTAGATGGATCTGTTTTTGAGCCTGCTCCACTAATGATCTGTCTTAAGTTTCCATCTTCGTGATATTGCAGATTATGGTCATGACCAGATACGAAAATGATGTTTTCCTTATCCTGGACAATACTTTTCAGTCTGTTAGCCAGATCTGCATAATGTTGATTATTAATATCTTCAGGGCTGGCTCCCGAGGAACTTCTTAATACATTGATTACACTTGCTACTACAGGAACAGGAACTTTACTCTTTAAAGGAAAGAGATGGGATTTAACAGAATTAAAACCTGCGTGGGTTCCACTGCTGATGATAGGATGGTGTAAAGCAACAATTATTTTTTTTCCCTGATTTTTAATGATAAGATCTTTGAACTCTGTGAAAAAATCTTCACGGGTTTTGATATTACAGTTTTTGTTGATTCCCGGATAATTATCCCAGTTGGCAATCACCCATTCTGTATCGATGGCAATAAGCTTTATATCTTTAGAAACATTGATATCATCAATAGGACAGCCGTTTTTGGGTAGGAAAGCTTTTTTATCATCAAGATATTTTTTAACCAGTCCTTCCTGGGTATTCAGCCCTTCCAATCCACTATACCAATCATGATTTCCGGGAATTACTAATGTTTTTCCTTTGAAATTTTTGGTAATGGAAAGCTGGTTTTCCAGTTTTTGCTTTGCGAGGGAGTAATCTTTGTCTGTTTCTTTGGGCATACCATTAGGATAGATATTATCACCCAGAAAGATCAGCATAGAATTACTATCCGCAGAATCCAGTTTACCTTTCAGTAAATTCAATGTTTTTTGTGCCTGAGGTTCATCTGAGTTTCCTGCATCTCCAATAAGAAAGAGTTTAAAATCATTTTCAGATTTTATTTCGGAATCTTTAACTTCAAATAAGTTTTTGCCCTTTTGTACGTTATAGGTAGCACAGGAATAAAGAGCTCCTGCGGACATTACCGTCCGAAGAACAATAGAAGTATTTTTTAGATGAGTTTTAAAGGATAAATTCATAAATTTACATTAACAAAAATTCAGGAATGAGCATTCTACACAAAGCTAAAAATTATGTTGAAATCTTATTCAAAGATAAGTTATCTTCGGTATATTTTTATCATAATTTTATCCATACTGCCTATACAGTCAATAAGGCTGAGGAAATCATGAAAAATACCCCTGTTTCTGAAGAAGATCAGGAGAAGGTACTTGTAGCATTATGGTTTCATGATACAGGGTATATAGAATGTGCCCTGAACCATGAGGAAAGGAGTGTAGAGGTGATGAAAGCCTTTTTACACCAGGAAAATTATTCTGAAGACTATATTGCAGACGTTGAAAAACTGATTCTGGCTACGAAAATACACTACGAACCTCAGAACTTACTGGAAAAAATTGTAAAGGACGCAGACTTCAGCCATTTTGCAGGCCATGATTACAGTGAAATTTCTGATGCTTTGAGAAAAGAATGGGAACTGACCAACGTAAGATGCTTTTCCAATGAAGAATGGAATGCCGGAAATCTTGATATGCTGAAAAACAAGCATACTTTTTATACAGATTACGCCAAAGAAAACTGGGAGCCTTTGAAAAAGAAAAATATCAAAAAGATCGAAAAGAAGCTGGAAAAAGAAGAAGAGAAAAAAGAAAACAAAAAGGAAGCTTCGGAGGGCAAAAAAGAAAAAGAAAAATCGGACAGAAGTGTGGATACCTTATTCAGAGTTACACTGAACAATCATACAAGATTAAGTGATATTGCAGACAGTAAAGCCAATATTCTTTTATCTGTGAACGCAATTATTATTTCGGTTTGTCTTTCTGTACTGGTTCCGAAACTGGATGCTCCTAAGAATTCGCATCTGATTCTTCCAAGCTTCATATTATTGCTGTCCAGCGTACTGACGATTATATTTGCGATTCTCTCTACAAAACCGAATGTAACCAAATCAACATTTACTTCTCAGGATATTGCCAACAGAAAAGTAAACCTGCTGTTTTTTGGAAACTTTCAGCAGATGTTGTTTGACGATTATAACAATGCCATGAAAGATCTTATTAAAGACAGGGATTATATCTATGATTCTATGGTGAAGGATCTGTATTATCTGGGAAAAGTTCTTAACAGGAAATACAGGCTTTTATCCATTACCTATAAGATATTTATGGCAGGGATTATTATATCCGTCTTATCTTTCGGGGCTGCTTTTCTGAGTCTTTAATTAAAATATAGATAAAAAGTAATCACCCGGAATTTTTATAAGATTGACTGAAGATATGCCAACCTAAAGCTTTTCATGATGAAATAAAGGAGCATGATGCTTACGGCGTTGATAATCATTACTCCTGCGGAAGTGTAAAAGACACTCTCAGTGCCAGCAATCCCGTAATACCCTGAAGATCCTCCACTCTTAAAAATTCTATATCATTTTGTAAAACTCCTTTCTTCTGGAGTTTGGAAATATAGTCCAGGTATTCCTTCTGATTTTCCATTCCGAAATAGACGATGGTAATTTTTCCGGGAGCAGTGATGCGTTCTGAAGAATCTTTAATATGGGCTTTATCCAGACGTTTTTTGATGATTTCGTAATACGAATTGTAAGCTCCGTCTACATCAAAGCGTTTTTCATCCATTCTGAAGCGGATATCTATTTTTTCATTATATACAAAGATCAGTGAGGCAATATCCAGCTGTACAGGAAGATACTTTTTGAACAACTGAAATTCAAGTTCCATTTTACAGATGGTTTTCAGCTGCCAGTATCTCAGTTTGTGGACTACTTTCGAAGTATAATGAAGCTCAGGAGCGATGGTAGAACCAATATACAGATTGTGTTCTACACCATCAGACTTAAATCTTTCATAATAATGTGGAAAAATTTCCTGTGCCTTTTCCTGGCTTTCATCCAGCATATCGGCCAGCTTTCTGTTTACAAGCGTGATAGAGTCATCAAGTTTTTTTCTGTGATGATAAAACAGATCCGTAGAGGTAAAAATGTGCAAAAAATAGTCTTTAATCTTTGCCTTTATTTCTCTGGATGTTTTAATTTCCAGTTTTCCTTGTAAAAAAGGATGGATTTCTTCTCTTAATAACCTCTGAAAACGCTGTTCCGTATCTGCTTTGATCTCATTGTTGATCTCATTTTCAAAAACATCCAAAGCCAGTACAAATTTTTCCGAATCGGAATTCGTGAGTATTAAAATTTCATTCAGACATTCAATTTGTTGATTAAGATCCAGCAGCATCAGATTAAAACGTTTTTCCGAAGAAGAACGGATATCCGAAACTCCAAATAGCGGAGTAAGATTTTTGAATGCGATCTGCTTTAAGGTATATATTTTCTTTCCAAGTGATGCCGTAAAATATTTTTCAGCTTCATTTCTGAACTTCCATACCACACTGTCGTGGATGGTTGTATATTCACGTTGAATAATGGCTTCTATCTGATAATTTTTCTCAAAGTAGAATCTGTTCAGAGAGAAGAGAACCATATCAGTGAAAAACTCCAGTTTTTTCAGTTTCAAGCCATTGAAACTTCCGGCAATAGGAGAGGTGAATTCCATGATCGCAAGGAGTTCGCCGTCTTTCATGATGGGAATTACCATGAAACTGTTGATATTATTGTCCTTTAGAATACTGAAGGAAGGAAGCAGCTTGACATTCTCGTCCAGGTTGTTTACATTGGAAACAACCACAGGCTTTGAATTATGATTTAAATTATCAAAGGTACTTTTACGCGTCTCTTCATCAAATGCATTGATCCAGAAATCCAGGATATGATTCGTGAGCAGGCTTTCGTAAATCGGAAGTTTATCGAGTTTCTGTTCCTTTTTGTTGAAAGTCATCAACCCGAAGCTGAGTTCAGGAACATCAAAATAGGATTTGAAAATTTCGGTCAGGTTTTCGTTGGGATTCATATCTTCCGGATCAATTTCAATCATGCTTGATTTCAGATCGGAAAGGGCTACTTCAGAAGTACAGTCTACCAGTGAAATAATAGTAAATCCTTTCAATATCCAGGACTGAGATGGAAAATACTTTTTCCACAGTTTAAAGTCATCCAGATTTTCCAGCAGCATATCCAGAACATCATCCGATGGAATTTTGGCATCTTCTGTAGGCATAATTTCCGTAAAATCGGAATTGACCGTAATTTTATAATGCTTCATGATTCCCTGTTTGTTGGGAATATCATAATAAAACGGAAGCATGCTTTTAATATCTTTTTTGAAATAGCTTTGAAGAATCAGACAGCAGCAGAACACATAAAATTCATTATCTGAAATATTCCTGAGTTCTATTTCGAAGTCTTTTCCGGCATCTTTCAGAATATCTTTAAACCTTTCAGTATAGTTGAAGGTAATGTTGGAAAGCGGAATGCTTGCCGCTTTTATTTCGTTTCTGGTAAGGCCTGTTGGGAAAAGATCAGCAAGAAGCAGTCTGATGAGGTCTTCGTATTTTTCAAGAAGGGCGGTGTCCTGAAAGCCTTCTCTGAGCTCTTTGAAATTTCTTGTACTCTCAATCAGAGACTCTGCATAATTGACTCTGTATTCCAGTCTGTCATTATATCGGATATGTTCCAGAACATCCAAATATTTTTTGAATGATATATAAACCTGAAAGGGAGAGTCTTTTTTATAGAGATTAGCCAAGAGCTGAAAAATTTAGAGTAAAGTTATGAAAAAAGGAGAATATTAATAGGAGGATGTTTTTATTTTATCGTACATAATTTATTTATGCATTTCGGAAATTTTATAACGTATTTTACTATTCTTTGCTGTTTTTTTGAACGGATGATGATCAATGTTACTGATTAGTAAATTGTGTTTTTTTTTTTTGAATAATTTGAATAAAAAATACTATTTTGTGATATTCATTATTCAGATATGAACATAAAAAAGCACAACTGATAAGTTGTGCTTTTTTATATGTAAAATTCAGGTTTTACAATCCGAACATTCTTGCAAATAAATCCGGGAAAACTCCAAGGATAATGATCAAAGCAATAACAACTACTGCGATGATGTTGTAAGTAAGGGTTACTTTTTCTGACGATTTGAATGTTGATTCTTTAAAGAAGAACATCGCAATGATCAGTCTTAAATAGTAAGCAATAGATAGGGCAGAACCTAACACAGCTACCAGTACTAAGAAAGCAGCACCGTTCATAGCCTGGGAGAATAAAGCAAATTTCCCCATGAAACCAGCTGTTAACGGAACTCCTGCCATTGAAAGCATAGAGATCGTTGCTACAGTGGCTAATAAAGGTTCGGTTTTTGCCAATCCTTTGAAGGCTCCGAAAGAAGTTTCTCTCTTTAATTTCTCTACCCAGATCAGACACATGAAAACGCCTACTGTAGATAAAGAATAAGCAAATAAATAGAACGCCAGGTTATATGTAGAAAGGCTTGTCATTCCGAAGAATACCAATCCGATATATCCTGCGTGGGAAACTGAAGAGTATGCCAGCATTCTTTTTGCGTTCGTCTGAGCAAGACCCATAACGTTGGCCAAAAGTAAAGTAATGATTAAGAATACGCCAAAAACATTAATCCACTCGTGGGTTACTCCAGCGAACCCAAGCGTCATCAATCTGAACAGGGCAAAGAATCCTGAGATCTTTACCACACTCGCCATGAATGCTGTGATTAATGAAGGTGAACCTGCATATACATCAGGACTCCACATGTGGAAAGGTGCCAGAGCTACCTTGAATGCCAATGCACAAAGAATCAGTAATACCCCTAAGATGAACATTACATTTCCAGCATTTGCTACTCCAAAATCATGAATCTTGTAAAGATCAAAACTTCCTGCACTTCCGTAGATAAACGCAATTCCGAACAGTAAGAAACCTGTTGCAAAGGCACCCATAAGGAAATATTTAATAGAAGCTTCGTTGGATCTCAAATCAGTTTTGTTAGCTCCAGCCATTACATATAATGGAATAGAAAGGATCTCAACTCCTAAGAACATCGTTACCAGGTTCTGGTATCCGAAAAGGATGATCCCTCCACATAATGCAAATAGCATCAATGCATATAATTCCGACTGGTGGCTTCTGTGATTGCTGAATGCAAAACCTCCAAGGAAGAATAACAATAAAGTTGTTACGATTGATATTTTAGTGAATAATGCGGTATTGTCACTGTACTCATACATATGCTTGTAATGGTCGAAGAACGAACATTCCGGCATAAAACTTACATACAATGCAATGATTAATCCCAAAATCCCAATGTATCTTGCGAATTTTCCTTGTTCAAAAACTCCTGAAAATAACGCAATAACTGCCGTTAGGAAAACAATAATTAAAACACTCATTTCTTAAAATATCAAATTAACTTACCATTGATTGGTAGATAAACTTCACCGAACTACTCACCATGTCAATTACCGGTTGTGGGAAAATACCTAGTAAAATCACAAAAACCGCTAAACTTGCCAATACAGAAAACTCTACACCCGATAAATCTTTTGCTGTACTTAAAACGGCTTCATCTCCTTCTCCAAACATTGCTTTTCCGTAGAATCTCAATAAATACACTGCACAAAGAATTACCGTAAGACCAGCAATTACTGCTGCTGTTCCGTTAAAATCATATACTGATTTCAACAAAATAAATTCTCCGATGAATCCATTGGTCAATGGAACTCCCATTGAACCTAATATAATGATCAGGAACAATACAGCAAACTTAGGAGCTACTTTAGCTAAACCACCCATTTGTCTGATGTCTCTTGATTTAAATCTCTTGTATAAAATATCACAACAGTAGAATAATCCTACTACGTTGATACCGTGGGCAAAAGTCTGTACCAATGCTCCTTCAGCTCCTTCCACATTGAAAGTTCCTCTAAGAGTAACTACTGCAGAAGCGAAGATCCCTGCTACCATCAATCCTACGTGAGAGAAAGATGAATACGCAATGATTCTCTTCATATCCGTCTGGATAATAGCGATCAAAGCACCGTGAACAATTCCTACAATGGCAAGAATAATCACAATTTGCCCGGAAATTCCTGCTATCGGAAGCGGAGTGATTGGAAGTAAATAACGCATTACACCATATACTGCCATCTTCAGCATGATCCCTGATAATAACATCGATCCTTGAGTAGGAGAGTAGGTATAGGTATCAGGCTGCCATGTATGGAAAGGGAATACCGGTAATTTCACTGCAAAAGCAAAGAAAATAAACCAGAATACCACAGTCTGCTGTACTTCGTTAAGCTGGGCATTATATAAATCTGTTAAAGCGAATGATGCAGAGTGGTTGTACACATAGATCAATCCGGCTAACATAAATAATGATCCCACGAATGTATATACGAAGAATTTCGTAGTGAACTCGAACCTTTTATTCTCCTGTCCCCAAAGTCCGGCAATGAACCAAATTGGAATCAAAGTGACTTCCCAGAAAATGTAGAACAACAATCCGTCTAAAGAAGTAAATACCCCTACAAGACCGAACTGCATCAACAGAATCAATCCGTAGAATGTATTTCTGTAGTTTACACTTTCGTTGAAAGATGATAAAATAATGATTGGAGCCAGAATATTGGTCAGTAATAAAAGAAGCATGCTCATTCCGTCAACACCGAAGTGAAGAGAGCTCTTCATAAATTGTGACCATGGATAATTGATCTCATGCTGCAATACGCTGTCTACTGTCGGAGTAAAATCAAAATCCGAAAGCATATAGAATGTAAGGAGCATTTGTACCAATGCGATTCCAAGCGCCAAATATTTGCTGGAATTACTCTTCCAGGCAAAAACTAATCCCGAACCTACTAGAGGTAATAGTAATAATGTTAATAACAAACAAGACATTATTATTGTAATAAAAAGTTAACAATTAATATAATTCCCACCGCTAAAGACATGATAAGGATATATGTCTCTACATTTCCGTTCTGTACACGCTTCATAGCTTTTCCGCTGTCTTCAGCACCATCACCTACAAAGTTTACAAAACGGTCTAAGATACCCTTATCAAACATTTTTCCTCCGCGTCCTAATCCTTCAACAGTTTTTACAATCAATGCGTTGTAAAGTTCGTCAACGTATAATTTCTTAGCAGAAAGCTTTTCCCATCCGGTATAGTTTTCCTCTGCAACAGCCATCTTTTTCTTACTTAGATAAGTATTTCTAACGATGAACCATACAGTGAAGAACATCAGGATTGTTGCTGCTAATAATATCATTTCAGTATTGAAAGGTACTCCTGAAAGAGTAGCTTCCATCTGGCTGTAGCTTTGTTCCGTAAGAACTGGCTTTAACCATTCCATCAGTTTAGCATAATGCCCGTGACCGATGAAGTGTGGCAGGTTGATAAAACCTCCGATTACAGAAAGAATAGCCAATACGATCAATGGTAATGTCATATTAGACGGGCTTTCGTGTAAGTGGTGTTTCTGTTCTTCAGTACCTCTGAATTCTCCGTGGAATGTCAAATAGTAAAGTCTGAACATATAGGTTGCAGTCATTGCCGCTAAAACAAATAAGATTACCCAGTAAACAGGGTTTTTAGCGAAAGCTGCTACTAAAATTTCGTCTTTAGAGATCATCCCTGATAATAAAGGGAAACCTGAGATGGCTAATGTTCCGATAAGGAATGTAGCGTGGGTGAGAGGAATATATTTCTTAAGACCTCCCATGAAACGCATATCCTGTTCGTTGCTCATAGCGTGGATTACTGAACCTGCACCTAAGAATAACAAGGCCTTAAAGAATGCGTGTGTCATTACGTGGAACATAGCTGTTGTATAGGCTCCCAGACCTAAAGCGATAAACATAAATCCAAGCTGTGAAACGGTAGAGTATGCCAATACTTTTTTGATGTCGTTCTGACGAAGAGCATAGAATCCTGCTAAAGCAGCCGTTAAGAATCCGATGAATAAAATTACTCCCTGCACAGTAGGTGCTAAAGTAAATAAGAAGTTGGATCTTACTACTAAATAGATACCCGCTGTTACCATTGTTGCTGCGTGGATCAATGCTGATACTGGTGTTGGCCCGGCCATCGCATCCGGTAACCATGTATATAATGGAACCTGAGCAGATTTACCGGTAGCACCGATGAATAAACTCGCTGTGATAAAGATGATCACTGTTCCGTCTAATTCAAATTTTGAAGCATTTTCTGCTACAGAAAGATAATCTACAGCATTGGTCTGAGAAGCGATCATGAAGATACCGATCAATAACGCAAGGTCACCAATTCTGTTCATGATGAAAGCTTTTCTTGCCGCTTTACCGTATTCTTTATTGGTATACCAGAATCCGATCAACAGGTAAGAACACAGACCTACACCTTCCCATCCGATGAACAGGATAAGGTAGTTGCTTCCCATTACTAAAAGTAACATCGAGAAGATGAAAAGATTCAGATAAGTAAAAAACTTGTAGAATCCTTTATCATGACTCATATATCCGATAGAGTATAAGTGGATCAGTGAACCGATACCCGTAATGATCATCACCATCATTAAAGAAAGCTGATCTATCTGGAATCCAAAATTGATTTGAACTCCATTTACTCTAAACCATTCAAAAGCTTTTACAATAACAGGCTGGTTTTCAGAATTGAAATTCATGAAAATACTTACTGCAATACAGAAAGATCCAAAAACCATCAAAGTAGCCAAAGATCCTACCAATATTTTGGGAAGATTTTTTCCGAATAACCCGTTAATAAGAAACCCTAAAAGTGGTAAAAGTACTATTGCATATACTAGATTCTCCATTCTTATCCTCTTAATTTATTAAATATACTCACATCTACAGAACGGGTGTTTCTATATAGCATCGCAATAATTGCCAGACCTACTGCTACTTCAGCAGCTGCTACCACCATAATGAAGAAAACTAAAAGTTGTCCGTCGCCGTTGCCTTTGTATGCTGAAAAAGTTGCCAATAAAAGGTTTACAGAATTCAGCATAAGCTCTACACAGCCCAGAATCACAATAGCATTTTTTCTAAGCAATACTCCCATTACTCCCAGACAGAACAATACTGAGGAAAGAATGATGAAGTAGTCCAAAGGGATGCTTTGTATAAATGTATTTACTTCTCCCATAATTTTATAAATCTTTTTTACCGATTAATACCGCGCCTACAATACCTGCCAGAATTAGGATGGAAGCAAGCTCAAACGGTAAAACATATTCATTAAACAAAAGTCTACCCAGATTTTTGGTAAGACCAACCCCTCTGTCTACATTTTCAACAACAATGTGATTGTCTTTTACTCCTCTGAAAACTCCCAATACACCTACCAAAAGAAGACCTGCCGTAAAAACTCCAACAAATTTTAAAGTATTGTTCTTCTTACTTTCGTCTTGTTTATTAAGGTTAAGCATCATTAAGATGTAAAGGAAAAGTACCATGATAGCACCTGCGTAAACAATAATCTGGATAATTGCCAGGAACTGTGCATTGAGAAGAATGTACATTCCGGCAATTGAAAACATCGTAACAATTAATGACAAAATAGCATAAAGAGGATTTCTTGCAAATACAAAGTAAACAGCACTTGCCACTGCTAAAAACGCCACCAAGAAAAATAAAAACTGATCCATTATTTTACCGCATTTTTTTGTTTCTCGGATTGTCTTGTCGTGATATCAATCCTTTCATTTATTTTTTCAACTAATTTATCTTTTCCGTAAATGAAAGAACCTCTGTTGGTTTCCACGTCTACCAATCTGTCGGTAAGATAGATGGCAGATTTAGGACAAGCTTCTTCACACATACCACAGAAAATACATCTTAGCATATTGATTTCATATACTGATGCATATTTCTCTTCTCTGTAAAGACCTTTTTCCTCTTTAGTTCTTTCAGCAGCAGTCATTGTAATGGCTTCTGCAGGACAAGCTACCGCACAAAGTCCGCAAGCTGTACATCTTTCTCTGCCTTCCTCGTCTCTTTTCAAAACGTGCTGGCCTCTCCAGATAGTCGTTCTTGGTTTCTGTACTTCCGGATACGAATATACTGCGGGAGCACCCTTTATCACGGTTCTTACAGCATGCTTAAATGTAATCCCCATTCCTGTAAAGATGGCAGGAAGGTAGATTTTTTCAGCAAGGGTCATTTCTTTATTGGAAACAACTTTTGATCTGTTTGTAAGTTTCATTTAATTATAGATATTAGATGTTAGACACCAGATTTTAGACTAATCTTGTCTGTTATCTTAATTTTTAATATTCAATATTTACACAAACCTAACAGGTTTCAAAAACCTGTTAGGTTTAGATAATTTAATTTCCAAACGCTAAAATTACAGCTCCTGTAATTAATAGGTTTACCAATGCCATTGGGATTAAAGTTTTCCATCCTAAGTGCATTAACTGATCATATCTGAATCTTGGAAGTGTCCATCTGATCCACATAAAGATCAGAATTCCGATTACTGTTTTCGTAAGGAATGCTACGATACTTAAAATTCCTGCTGTGTTTTCTCCCCAGTTCTGAGTTACCCATTCAATACCAGGATAGTTGTACCCTCCGAAGAAAAGAACGACCATGAAAGCATTAGAGATAAACATGTTCACATATTCTCCGAACATATATAAACCTAACTTCATGGAAGAGTATTCTGTAGAGTATCCTGTTACCAATTCAGATTCACACTCAGGTAAATCGAACGGGTGTCTGTTGGTTTCTGCCAGAGCAGCTACAAAGAAAACAAGGAAAGCGATCGGCTGGTAGAAAATGTTCCAGTTCAATCCTGAAACCCAAGGAATAACGCCCCATAATTTTCCGGTAGTCTGACTTTCAGTAATTTCTTTCAAGTCTAAACTTCCAGCCATCATGATGATTGAAAGAAGTGCTAGTCCCATTGCCAGTTCATAAGAAATCATCTGAGAAGAAGCACGGATAGCACCTAATAATGAATACTTGTTGTTCGAAGCCCAACCTCCGATCATAATTCCGTAAACCCCTATGGAAGCCATACCGATGATGAAAAGTACACCAACGTCAATATTAGCTACCTGAAGATCAAAAGAAGTACCTGCAATATTTAAACTTTTACCCCAAGGAATCACAGCTCCTGTAATCAATGAAATAAACATCACCAAAGCCGGCCCTAATACGAAAAGGAATTTTTCTGCATTGGCAGGCGTAAAGTCTTCTTTAAAGAAGAATTTTCCACCGTCAGCAAGAGGCTGCAGCAATCCGAAAGGTCCGGCTCTGTTGGGACCAATTCTATCCTGCATGATAGAGGCAACTTTTCTTTCTGCCCATGTAGAGTAGGCTGCAATCGTAAGTGACAGCAGGAAAAGCGCTAGTACAAGTATAAGTTTAAATGTAAGTAAATCCATTTTTTATTTTAAATGTTTGAAGATGGGAGCTGGAAGCTGGAAGTTTATCACGTCGTGGCATCAACTCTTCATCACATTACCAAATTTTTTATATTTTATTAAAACAGCTAAAATTAAAACTGAAATTTAGGGGATTTATTAAACTCCCAGCTTCCAGCTTCCTAACTTCCAACTATTCTATTTTTCGTCTTTTTCACTGATTTCTTTAGCCATCGGATTGTCTAAAACTCTTAGCTCATCTTTTGGCTTTTCGTAGTGATTCAATGAAATTACAGAATGTCTGTCAATATGTCTAGGACCTTCGATGTTCCAGTCTGATAAAGCTTTTCTTTCAAAACGACATGTATCACAGATGAATTCTTCCACTTCTCCCCATTGGTCTTTTCTTGCGGTAACTCTTACAATTTCGTCACCTTTCATCCAGACTACAGCTTTTCCGGAACATTTATCACACTTACAAGTAGCATTCATAGGTTTTGTAAACCAGACTCTGCTTGCAAAACGGGCTGTTCTGTCTGTTAATGCTCCTACAGGGCAAACGTCAATAACGTTTCCGATGAAGTCATTGTCTAAAGCTTTATTTAAATACGTTGAAATTTCAGCGTGATCTCCTCTGAAAAGGATACCGTGTTCTCGTGTTTCTGTAAGCTGGTTGGCTGTCAGTACGCATCTTGCGCAAAGAATACAACGGTTCATATTTAGTTTGATGTTCGGCCCAAGATCATCAGCTTCGTAAGTGTTTCTTTCGAATTCTGTTCTTGTGTTTTCCACACCATGCTCATATCCTAAGTCCTGAAGATGACATTCTCCTGCCTGGTCGCAGATAGGGCAGTCCAGCGGGTGATTTACCAAAAGGAATTCGGTAACCGCTTTTCTTCCTTCCTGAGCTTTCTCAGAAGTAAGATTTTTTACTTCCATCCCGTCCATTACATTAGTTCTGCAGCTTGCTACTAATTTTGGCATAGGACGTGGGTCTGCTTCAGATCCTTTAGAAACTTCTACCAGACAAGTTCTGCATCTTCCTCCACTGGTTTCCAACTTGCTGTAGTAGCACATTGCAGGAGGTACAGATTTACCACCGATTTGTCTTGCAGCTTCCAGAATAGAAGTACCAGGCAAAACTTCAGTAGTCTGTCCGTCTATAGTTATTTTGAATTTTTTAACTTCTTCGCTCATATGATATGCTTTAAGCTTTATGCGTTAAGCAATAGGCTTTGTTATTTATATTTCTTTGTATTAAATGTATATCCAATTCCTCCAAGAACCTGTCCGAAAACAAAATCCTGACGTGCTTTGTCCGGCTTGTTATTCAAAGTGGTTTTAATGTCCCACATATTAATATAACCTGCTTTTCCTTCTAATCTCAGCATCCAGTTTTTCCAGAATACCAAGTTAAGACTGGATCTGATATCGGTTCCCATACCAGCAACGTGAAAGCGGTCACTTCTTTCGTTACCAAAAAGTTTTACATTACTTTTCGGAAACATAAACCCGATTCCGGCTCCATAAGACCATACTAAATCTATATTTTTCTTATGAACAAGGTTTTTGTATTTCTCAAGACCTAAGTTTTCATAATTAAGTCCATCAGTATGTTCGAAAGTAAGGAACTTCTCATCTGCAAGATTAACCTGCCCGTTCTGAACCATTGCTGCATATTCTGGATCTGAAATATGACCTTTGAAACCTACAGTCTGGTTCTGATCCATTACATATTTCATATGGTCTATCCCCAGTACCAATGCTAAATTGTCTTTAATGAAATATCCTATTCTGAAATTATACTGTGTTACGGTAAACCAGCTTGGATCAAAATAGACAATTCCAAATTTTGTAGGTCTGTCTTTTGCGGTTACATTATTCAATTGAAAATCGTATCCGTTTCCGCTAAAGTGGATATCAGAATTGCTGTAAGCCGCTCTGTTCCATCCGTAAAATACGAAAACCTGACCTTTTTTGCTTAATGGTAAAGGCTTTTCCTTTCTCTCAGCTTTAATCTGCTCTTTCTCGTTCACTAAATATGACAAATCCTCTTCAACAGATCTGTTATAATTTGCAGTATCAGTTTTCTTATTCTGTGCAAATACAAAATTCGACATCATTAAGCCGACAACCAATAATTTTTTCATCTTACCTATGCGTTCTTTTCAACAGCCGGGATAGGATCTGCATAATGTGCCAATCCATAGTTTTGTGTCTGAGACAATTCCGGGTTTTTCACATGCCACTCAAATTCATCTCTGAAGTGACGAATGGCTGCTGCAACTGGCCAAGCCGCTGCATCACCTAATGGACAGATCGTATTTCCTTCGATTTTTCTCTGGATATCCCAAAGCAGATCGATATCTTCCATTTTTCCTTCTCCTTTCTCGATTTTCTTTAAAATCTTGTACATCCATCCCGTTCCTTCACGGCAAGGAGTACATTGTCCGCAGCTTTCGTGGTTGTAGAATCTTGCCAAGGTCATGGTATGTTCTACAATACACTGGTCTTCATCCAAAACGATGAAACCTCCTGAACCCATCATGGTTCCGGTAGCAAAACCACCATCTGCCAATGATTCATAGTTCATATATCTTGGCTCTCCGTTTACGGTTCTCAACAATAAGTTTGCCGGAACAATCGGAACAGAACTTCCTCCGGGAATACAAGCCTTTAATCTTTTACCGTCTTTAATACCACCGCAATATTCATCAGAATAGATGAATTCTTCCACAGTGATCGTCATATCGATTTCGTATACCCCCGGTTTGTTGATGTTTCCACAAGCAGAAATTAATTTCGTTCCTGTAGATCTTCCCACTCCGATTTTAGCATACTCAGCACCTGTAATATCAATGATCGGAACTACTGCTGCAATAGATTCAACGTTGTTTACCACCGTTGGTCTTTCCCAAAGACCTTTTACAGCCGGGAATGGTGGTTTTAATCTTGGGTTACCTCTTTTTCCTTCAAGGGATTCAAGCAAAGCAGTTTCTTCACCGCAGATATATGCTCCACCACCTCTCTGTACATAGATTTCAAGATCGAAACCGGTTCCTAAAATATTTTTACCTAAAAATCCTGCTGCTTTGGCTTCTTCAATAGCTTCTTCAAGGATATCCGGAATCCATGAATATTCTCCACGGATGTAGATATAAGAAGTATTGGAACCTAAACAGTAAGAAGAAATCAGCATTCCCTCGATCAATAAATGAGGAAGGAACTCCATCAGATATCTGTCCTTGAATGTTCCGGGTTCAGATTCATCCGCATTCACAACAAGGTGTCTTGGAACGCCTTCAGGCTTTGCCAAAAAGCTCCATTTCATTCCTGTTGGGAATCCAGCTCCACCACGACCTCTTAGTCCTGAAGCTTTTACTTCTTCAAGAATTTCGTCAGGAGTCATTTTCAAGGCTTTCTCAGCAGCTGTGTAACCTCCCTGTTTACGGTAGGTTTCAAAGTAGCGGATACCTTCTATATGTGCGTCTTTAAGTAAAAGTTTTTTACTCATTGTTATTTGCTTATTGCAATTAGCTTTGGGCTTTTTGCATTAATTATGATTAAACGTTAAGTGAATAATTTAAAATCTAAAATCTAGAATTTAAAATTTCTATTAGTCTAAAGCAACTTGTCCCTGTCTGCAAAGATCAAGGATTTCATCTACTTTTTCTATCGTTAAATTTTCATGAAAGAATTTCCCAAGCTGCATCATGGGTGCGTACCCGCATGCTCCAAGACATTCAGCTGGCTTTAAAGTGAACATACCGTCTTCAGTAGTCTCTCCGTCTTTAATGTTCAGTTTGGTTCTGATATGATTCAGGATTTTTTCGCTTCCACAAACCATACAAGGTCCGGTTCTGCAGACTTCCAAAACATATTTACCTACCGGCTTCATATTGAACATGGTATAAAAAGTAGCCACTTCATATACTTCGATCGGTTGGATACTTAATAGTCCGGCAACATAATCCATCACAGGAACATCTAACCATCCTCCGAATTCTTTCTGTGCCAGGTGAAGTACAGGAAGAAGAGCAGATTTCTGTCTTCCTTCAGGATATCTTGCGATAATTTTGTGTACCTGTGCTAAACTTTCCGGTTTAAAAGCTATTGTTTCGCTCATTTTTGAAATTTTAGATTTTAGATTTTAAATTCTAACTGAATAACGGTCTAAAATCAATTTATAATTTATAATTCAAAATTTATAATTCCAGTTATGCGTCTAATTCTCCCGCAATAATATTCATACTACACATCGTTACAATAGCATCTGAGATTACAGAGCCTGTAATCATTTCAGGGTATGCCTGATAGTAGATGAAGCATGGTCTTCTGAAGTGAAGTCTGTAAGGGCTTCTTCCTCCGTCACTCACAAGATAGAAACCTAATTCTCCGTTTCCACCTTCTACAGCATGGTAAACTTCTCCTTTCGGTACATCGGTTTCTCCCATTACAATTTTGAAATGGTAGATCAATGCTTCCATTTTCTGATATACATCTGCCTTTTCAGGAAGATAAAAATCAGGAACATCCGCATGGAATGGCCCTTCCGGAAGATTTTCGTATGCTTGTTTGATAATTTTGATGGATTCCCAGACTTCCTGCTGACGAACCATGAAACGGTCGTAAGTGTCTCCTGAAGTTCCTACCGGAATAATGAAGTCGAAATCCTGGTATGAAGAATAAGGCTGTGCAACTCTAACATCGTAATCTACACCTGCTGCACGTAAGTTTGGACCTGTGAAACCGTAGCTTAAAGCTCGTTCGGCAGAGATAGCTCCTGTACCGATGGTTCTGTCCATGAAAATTCTGTTTCTTTCTAATAAAGTACAGAATTCTTTGAATCTTGGCGGGAAAGTTTTTAAGAAGTCTTTCAACAACTCATGAAACTTAGGCGTGAAATCTCTTTCAAATCCTCCGATTCTTCCCATATTGGTAGTCATTCTGGCTCCGCAGATCTGCTCATACATATCATAAATACGTTCTCTTTCGATGAACATATAAGTAAGACCTGTAATTGCTCCTGAGTCCATCCCGGTTACCCCGTTACAGATCAGGTGGTCACCGATTCTGGCAAGCTCCATCAGGATAACACGCATATAGTCTACACGCTTGGGAACTTCTACGCCAATCAGTTTTTCTACGGTCATGTGCCAACCTAAGTTATTGATGGGTGCAGAACAGTAATTCATACGGTCCGTAAGGGTAGTGATCTGAGAGTAGTTTCTTCTTTCGGAAATTTTCTCAAATGCTCTGTGGATGTATCCTACTGTTTGCTCAGCGTGAAGGATTCTCTCTCCGTCCATCGTTAAGATATTCTGGAAAATCCCGTGCGTAGCAGGGTGGGTAGGTCCCAGATTCAGGGTATATAATTGTCCGTCAATCTGTTCCTTACTTTCGTACTGGTTTAGTATATTAGATAATGAGTTATCTTTCATAATTTAAATGCTTTAGGCGATAGGCTATAGGCTTTAAGCTAAATGCTTACTGCTTACTGCTTATTGCATTATTTTTTATCTTCCGAACATGCTATCGTTCTTGTCGGTTCTTGTACCGTCTTCAAGGCGATATTCCTTCAACATTGGGTGGTATCCCAGGTCTTCCATATTCAGAATAGGCCTCAGATCCGGGTGTCCTTTAAATTTAATCCCATAAAAATCATACGTTTCTCTTTCCATCCAGTTGGCTCCCACATAAAGATCTACAAGAGAATCTACTTCAATATTTTCTCTGGACATGAAGATTTTCAGACGTAATCTGAAATTGGCCATCATATTATGCAAATGGTAGACAACACCAATTTCCTTTTCAGGGAATTCAGGATAATGAATACCGCAGATATCCGTAAGGAAATTAAATTCCAGTGATGAATCTTTCAGATAATGAATAATCTTCTTGATATCTTCTTTCTTCACTTCAATGGTCAGCATTCCATAAGGTTCTGAACTTGAAATAACAGATTCCGGAAATTCTCTTGTGATTGCTTCTAATACAAATTCGTTTGTCATTTCCGTTTAGTTGCTTATGTTGTAAGAATCTAATAATTTCTGATATTCAGGCATATCTCTTCTTCTTATGCTTTCACTTTCCGCAAGAGCCTGTACCTGCATTACGCCCTCAATGATCTGTTCAGGTCTTGGAGGACATCCGGGAACGTAAACGTCTACCGGAATAATTTTATCAATTCCCTGGAGTACAGAATATGTATCAAAAATACCACCGCTGGAAGCACAAGCTCCCACTGCTACCACCCATTTCGGCTCAGCCATCTGAGTGTACACTTCTTTCAGGACAGGTCCTAATTTCTTTGATATAGTTCCGCAAACCATCAGCATATCTGCCTGTCTTGGAGAGAAAGAGTTTCTTTCCATACCAAATCTTGAAGCATCATATGTAGGGTTCAGGGTAGCCATAAACTCGATACCACAACAAGAGGTTGCAAATGGTAACGGCCAAAGCGAAAACTTTCTTGCCATCCCGATTACACTGCTCAGTTTTGTTGCGAAAAACCCTTCTCCTTCATAGCCTTCGGGAGCAGGTGCATCTGTTCTTATTACTGGTTTTTTATCTGACATCTTGTAGATGATTTTAGATTTTAAATTTTAGATTTTAAATTAATTCTTACCGGTATAACTTAAAATCACCATCTAAAATGTTTAATTTAAAATTTATAATTACTTTATTTATCCCAATCCAGCGCACCGCGTTTCCAGACATAGAAAAACGCTACGAAGAAAATTGCAACGAATGTAAGTACGGCAAGGAATCCTTCCATACCGAATTCTCTGAAATTAACAGCATAAGGATAAAAGAATACGATTTCAATATCGAATAGTACGAACAATACCGCAGTCAGGAAGTACTTGATAGAAAACGGTGTTCTGGCATTTCCTTCTACAGGAACCCCACATTCCCAGCTTTGGTTTTTTACAGAGTTTCCTTTTTTCTGCTGTGGGCCTAAGAAATGTGCCCCAAGCAAAGAAACAGCTACAAATCCTACTGCTACACCAGCCTGGATAAGGATTGGAATATAACTTTCAGGTAAATTCATTTTTGCATTATTATCTCAATTTGCAAATTTAGCGAATAAACAAGAAAGCATGAAATTTATCAGCTTAAAAGTCGGATGAAAATGAGTTAAATCGGTAATTTAGAATCAATAAAAATTAGCTTTTTATGATTATTTTTTTAGCGTCTTTTTCCCCTTTTTTTATAGAAACTGTGGAAAAATGGGCCCTCATACTCTGCATTTGGAATATTTTGAATTCATTGAAACTGAATAGAGGTTCATATCAAACCACGCACTGATGCTGTTTTATGGTCTTATTTTTTCATTTTTCTAAGAAGAGTGTAGGCCATAAAGGAGATGTATCCAAAAAGAATACTCGCAAAAAGAATATTGATTACGGTGTTTGTTTTGTCATCAGGTGACTGGAAAAAGACATTGTAACTGATAAATCCAGCGATTAAAACAGCAAATATGATAAGTTGTGGTTTCATAAAATTCAAAGTTTAGATTTTAAGTTTACGTTTTACAAATTACAGTATCAATTATTTGATTTCCATTGAATACGTTCTTCTTCTTTTATGATTCACCGGATTGTAATCCTGCCATAAGAGCTGAATGCTTTTATTTTCTTCCAGTTCCGGGTTGGTTTCCAGGTATTTTACGCCCTTTTTTCTGAAGATATTCCAGATTTCTTTGAAAATAATAGAAGTAACTCCTCTTCTTTGATAGTCGGGATGGATGCCGATCAGGTAGAAGTTAGCCCTGTCATTTTTCTTACCTGCTTGCAGGAAATGCCACCAGCCGAATGGAAGCAGCTTTCCACCGGATTTCTGCAGTGCTTTGGAATAAGAAGGCATGGTAATAGCAAATGAGATCAAATTGTTGTGTTCATCAGCGATACATACAATAAAATCTTTATCGATGAGCTTAAAATATTTCTCTTTGTAGGTCTTACGCTGCTCATCTGAAATAGGCGTGTAGGTAGAAAGGTGTTTGTACGTTTCATCCAGAAGATCAAACATCGGATCTACATACTGAATAATCTCTTCTTTTGTTTTAAATTTTAAAACCTTCAGTTTATACTTTTCAGAAATAAGCTGATTGAACTTGTGGATTTTTTCAGGCAAGGTTTCAGGGAAAATGATTTCAAACTCCACCCATTCTTTTTCTTTGATTAACCCCAGGTTTTCAAGATGTCTTGGATAGTACTCGTGGTTGTAAATCCCAATCATAGTTGCCAGCTGATCAAAACCTTTTACCAGCATCCCGGCTTTGTCAAGATTGGTGAACCCCATAGGTCCTTCAATTTTATCAATATTTTTTTCTTTGGCATAATCAACTGCTTTTTGAATTAATGCCTTTGAAACTTCAGCATCATCAATAAAGTCGATCCATCCAAAACGTACCTTTTTAATGCCTAATTCTCTTTCTTCCTTATGATTAATCAGAACGGCAATTCTTCCTGCAAGCTTGTCATTCTTATAGGCCAGATACTGCTTTGCCTCAGAATATTGAAGCGCAGGATTTTCATCAGTATTCCAGATGTTGATTTCGTCATTGATAAAGGACGGAACATAGTAGGGATTGTTTTTATACAAATCCATTGGAAATCTTACGAATTGCTTGAGCTGACCCGCTGTTTTTACTTCAATAATTGAAACTGTAGACATGTTTTTTGAGAGGAATTAAAGGACAAATATAAATAATAATATTGTATACTTTGGCACAGTTTTTATATGATTATGGGTAAAATTAAACACAAAATTTATATAAAATGGGGGGTTATTATATCATTATTGGTATTTCGATGTTGGTGAGCTGGTGGGTTTCGTCCAGATTGAAATCGAAATTTGAATATTATTCCAATGTACACCTTCGAAATGGCCTTTCGGGCAAAGAGGTAGCGGAAAAGATGTTGAGAGATAACGGAATAAATGATGTTCAGGTAATATCGGTACCCGGACAATTGACGGACCACTATAATCCGGCAGATAAAACAGTGAACCTTTCTGAAGGAGTTTATATGCAGAGAAACGCGGCGGCGGCGGCAGTAGCAGCTCACGAGTGCGGACATGCAGTGCAGCATGCAGTAGGATATTCCATGTTGAATTTACGATCAAAGTTGGTTCCTATTGTGAATATAAGTTCTAATCTGATGCAGTTTGTTCTTATCGCGGGTATCGCGGTAATGGCTGCGTCCAGAACAATTGAGAATCCAAATGGAAATACAACTGTTCTTGCCATTGGCGTAGCGATGTTTGCAATGACCACGCTTTTTGCTTTTGTAACACTTCCCGTGGAATACGATGCGAGTAACAGAGCAATGAAGTGGCTTAAGGATACGGGAACGGTAACTGCAGAAGAATTCGTGGGAGTACAGGATAGTTTGAAATGGGCAGCAAGAACTTATGTGGTAGCCGCATTAGGTTCTCTGGCACAGCTTCTTTACTGGGGATCTTTGCTTCTTGGTGGACGAAGGGATTAATCATTAAATTCAAATGAAACATATTGCATCTCAGAAAGTTTTTCTGAGATGTTTTCTTTTTGTGCCAGTTTCAGAGATGCAGTAAGGATGCAGTTTTCATTAGCATCGAAATTCAAAACCTTAGCATCAAATTTTGAAAGCAAGGTGAATATTGTGTTCTGTTGATTGAAATTAAACTGAATCTCAACTTCTGTTTCCAGTTCTCGGGTGATAATATTAGCTTCTTCCAATGTGATCCTGGCAGATTCCTTATAGGTTTTCACCAACCCTGAAACACCTAATTTAGTTCCTCCATAATAACGAACAACAATAACAAGAACATTGGTGATTTCATGAGCCAGAAGCTGGTTGTAAATAGGTAATCCCGCACTTCCGGAAGGCTCACCGTCATCATTGGCGCGATAATTCTCACCATTTAATCCCATTCTGAAAGCGTAGCAATGGTGTGTAGCTTTGGGATGCTCTTCCCTGATTTTTTCCAATGCGCTCTTTAGTTCTTTTTCATGGGCTACCGGAAAAGCGAATCCAATAAACTTGCTTCCTTTTTCTTTTAAAAGAGTATTTTCTATAGGTTTTTCTATGGTCTTGTATTCAAACGTCATTTGAGTTCCTTCTTTGTTTATGCAAAAATATTAAATGCTTTACTATTCTGCACCATAATCACAAATTAAGCCGTCAAATCTTGACGGCTTATCTGTTTTTTTGATATAAAAGTACGGTCTTACATTTGATCTCCGCAAAGATCCATCGGGATCAGGCACATATAACTTGTTGTACCGCAAAAATCCTGAGGACATTGATCTCTGCATCTGGTAGGTTGTCCATTAGGGAGTGTACATATTACAAAAACTCCCCCCTGGATTGTTTTTAAACCGGTTCTTGATAATTTTTTCAAATTTTTCATGGTAGTTTTAATTTGGTAAAACTAATGTAAAGAATTTATTTCATTTATCGGTGATAGAATAGTTTTGTTTTAAATTGTAGAATGAAACGATATTATCTCTGAATACTTCTGTTTTTGTTATTGTATAATTAAATTCCGGGGCTTTTGTTCCGTTTTCAAGGATGAGATTTTCATTTTTAATTACTATTGCTTCATCCCAGAGATTGGCATTGATAAACTCTTGCAGGGTAAAACGGCCGCCTTCAATAATAACTGATTGTATCTGTTCTTTATACAGTGCTTCCATGAGTTCCGGCAGAAAATGATCCTTATTGATTTGAATGAATTGAACGTGTCCTTCAGTGCCTTCTTTCACAGAATTTAAAACCAATGTTCTTGCTTCATTGTTATAAATATTAAAGCTGGCAGGAACTTTCAGATCAAAATCAATTAAAATCCTGATTGGATTTGTTCCTTCTATATTTCTGACTGTTAAGCTTGGGTTGTCATTTAAAGCAGTTTGAGTTCCCACTAAAATAGCATGTTCGTCGGCTCTCAATTGATGAACGAACTGATTGACCAGTGTATTGGAAACGGCAGTAGGTTTAAAATCTTTATCAAGAAAGCCATCACCGGATTCTGCCCATTTTAAAATGATATAAGGTCTTTTCTTTTCATGATAAGTGAAGAATCTCTTGTTGAGTTCAATACATTCTTTTTCCAGCATTCCTGAAACGGCTTCAATGCCTGCATCCTGAATGATTTTCTTCCCTTTGCCATTCACTTTATCATGAGAGTCCATAGCGCCAATCACCACTTTTTTAAATCCCAGTTCTTTAATTTTTAAAGCACAGGGCGGAGTTTTTCCATAATGCGCACAGGGTTCCAGAGATACATAAATCGTTGATTCGGGGATTAGTTCTTTATTTTTAACGGAATTGATCGCATTGATTTCCGCATGATTTTCTCCTGCTTTGTGATGATATCCCTCGCCAATGATCTCTCCGTTGTGAACAATCACACTTCCAACAAGAGGGTTAGGGTAGGTGTTGCCAAGAGCTTTTTGGGCCAGCTCGATGCATCTTTTAATATAAAATTCGTCGTTGTTCATATGTATAAAAAGAAAAAGCGAAGACAAATTGCTTTGCTCCGCCTTTATTTATTTTGTTATCTGTTAATCTCCACTGATAATGCTGTGAAGATTTTGTTTTAACGTTTCCAGATGAGCTTTTTTCTCATCAATGGTATTGTAAGTGTCTTTTAACAGAGGGTTTTCTCTGGACGGTTTGTTGAAGAAAGAAAGGTTGTTTTCCAGTTTGACGATTTCTGCCTCAAGATCAGAGATTTGATTTTTGATCTTTCTTGCTTTATCGGTCAGCTGATTTTCAGATAGGCCTTCTTCTTTCAGTTCAAGTTCGTTGATCTTGTTTATTTTCAATTTCTCTCTCAATGTTTTGTTGAATTCAGAGTTGATTGAAATTTTATCTCTTGGAACTTTTCCTATGTTATTCCATGAAGTCTTGATCTGTTCGATTTTTTCGATGCTGCCTTCTTCATTGGAAACCTCTTTCAATTCATCAAGAAGGGCTTTTTTGTTTTTATAGTTTTCTTTCCAGTTGTCCGTAGAAGTATTGCTTTTCTCTCTGTAGTTGTTGAAGAATGCATTACAGGCATCACGGAATTCATCCCAGATTTTATTGGTCATGCTTTTGGGAACGTGGCCGATTTTTTTCCAGTCTTCCTGAAGTTTTTTGAATAACGGAACGGCAATATCCCATTCCTCATTATTCATATTGTCCTGTGCCGTCTGGATCAGCTTTAATTTTTCTTCAAGGTTAGTCTGCTGAGAGCCTTTCAACGATTTGTAGTAATTGTTTTTCGTTGTATTAAAGCCTCTTAAAGTTGTTTTGAAATCATTCCAGTTTTGGTTGGAAAGTTTTCTTGGAACACTTCCTGTCTTCAGAAATTCAGAACGCAGATCTTCCACTCTTTTAATGGCGTTCTGCCAGTAATTGTGGTTAGGTGTTTCCGAAGGTTCAGACAGTTTCCTGATTTCAGCGATGATTTCATTCTTCTTTTCAAGGTTAACCGTCTGTTCTTTTTCAATAGAAGCAGAAAGTTCAGATTTTCTTTCGTGAATTTTATTGGAAATTTCTTTGAATTCTTCCCATGTCTTTTCACGGAACTCTTCAGCCACAGGTTCCGCTTCTTCTTTCCATAGTTTATGAAGATACTGAAGCTCATTTAACGCTTTCTGAATTACCGGTTCGTTTTCCAGTTCTTTAGCACGGGCAATGATATGCTCTCTCTTTTCCAGGTTGTGGCTGTATTCCTGTTCCAAAAACTCTTTATTCAGATCCAGCATCTGATAAAACTGATTCAGGTGGTGGAAATAGTTATTGTTAAGAATTTTGAATTCAGACTTGGCAACCTGTCCGGCTTTTGACCAGTCTTCTTTAATCTCACGGATAGATCTGAAAAGATTAATTCCTGGTTCAGAGCTGGTGTATAGATTTTTAAGTCTTTCGATTATGTTTTGACGATGGTCAAGATTTTTCTTTTGCTCTTCTTCCTGTCCTTTCTGGAAGTCGTCATGTTTTTCTCTGAAGATATTGACCAGTGCAGAATACTTAGCCTGAGAAGGGTGTTCATAGCTGAAATTTTCGGCAGGATTTCCGGCTTCTACATATTCATGCTTTTTGTCCTCCACTTCATCATGGATGTAATGACTTGCTTTTTCCCTCAGTTGGTTGAATCTTTTGAAATTCTCTCCGGCGTTGGGAGTGTTGATGATTTTTTCCATTTCCTTTAAAGCATCGGCAAGGGAGATTTCTTCTTCATGTTCATCCAGGTGCTCAGCATCATCCTCATGTTGGTTTGCATCATGAGAAACGGTGTTTTCTGATGGGTCCTGAGATACTTCGTTTGGATTTTTCTTTTCTTCGTTTTCAGAAAGATTGTTTTCTGTAGTCATAGCAAATCTTTTATGTGAGTGGCGTTAATATCCTTTAAATATAGCTGAAAGGCCAATTAAAGCACTAATTTATGTTATTTTTTTTGAAAATTCCAAATTTCCCAGGCTTTTTCTGCTTGCTGTTCAAGCATATAGTATCCATTCACGGTTTTTGCTCCTTTTTCAGAGGCATTGATGATGAATTGGGTGTAGTTGGGATTGTAAATCAGATCGATAACCAGATGATCTGGAGAAAGTCCGTCAAAAGGAAAATTCAGACAGTCTTTCACATTCGGGAAAGTACCTACCGGTGTACACTGGATGATAATTTTATGCTCAGCAACGGTTTCGTGATCAAGATTTTCAAAATTGATTTCTGTACTTCTGGAAATGGTTACAGATGGAATATTATGTTTGTCTAATGCATATTTTACTGCCTTTGCAGCGCCTCCGTTTCCTAAGATTAAAGCTTTATCCTGTGTGGGTTTTTTGTGTAAAAGAAGCGTCTTTTCAAAACCGAACGCATCCGTATTGTAACCTGTTTTTTTTCCATCCTGAATAAGAACGCAGTTTACGGCACCTATTTTCTCAGCTTCATCACTTAATTCATCCAGATAATCAATTATTTTCTCTTTATAAGGAATGGTTACATTGAATCCTAACAGATCCGGAGAAGCAAAAAGTTTTTCTACTTCACTGATTTCGTTCAGATCAAAAATATCATAGGAGAAGTTCTTCAGCATGAGCTTCTGGAACTTGTTTTCGAAGAATTTTTTAGAAAAAGAATAGGAAATGTTTCTGCCTATCAATCCTAATTTTTTATTGGAATCCATAGATCAAAAGTAAAAAAAAGACCGGAAAAATCCGGCCTTGGTTTGAAATATTTTTTAATAATTAATCTACGATAAATTTAGTAGAGAAATTATCTGTTTTCAGAATGTAAATTCCTTTAGCCAAACCTTTAAGGTTGATCTTGTTTGAATGTCTGAAAGGGTTGGTAATTGTTTCAATTAATTTCCCGGAAAGATCATAGATATCAGCTTTTGAAATTTTGCCAAGGTTTTCTCCTTTTACAGATAATTCATTATTTTTTACCGGGTTGGGGTAAATAATAAATGCTGATTTGTCATTTTTAGTTTCTGCCGTTGCTAATGTTGTAGCACATGTCCAGCTAAGATCATCCAGAGCAACTCTGTTGGTAAGAGAAGAATTGGTCAGTTTAATGACAGCATTTCCGCTTACATTTATATTATTAATGGTAGTTGTAGTAACAACATTACTGTAAGGAATAGTTCCTACATTGACGTCATTTACAAGAACATTAAAGTATCCTGCACTTCCGGAGAATTTCAATTGAGTTGTTAATGTTAAACTCTGAACTCCACCTGAGAAAGTTGAACTTGTTAAAGTTCCATTTTTTATGGTAATAGCTTTATTATTGATGGTCTGGTCAACTCTTGCGTCCGTAGCAGTCCATGAAATTCCATTGTTGGTCCAGTTTACTGTCATGTATGTATTTACAGGGCCGGTGATCATTTCAAAATTTTCAGTTCCGCAGCTTCCTCCTCCGGCAGGTGTGTCAAGAGTGGTTTCTGTAGCTGTTGTGCTTTGTGGAGAAGAGTTTGCGAAAGCATCTTTAGCAATTATATAGAATGTATATTGAGTAAGTGGTGATAACCCTGAAACAATAGTAGACGTTGTAGTACCTGAAACTGTAGTTTTTAATGTTCCGTTGGCGTAAATCTGGTACGAAGTTACTCCCACGTTATCCGTAGCGGCTGTCCAGCTTAAAGCAATAGAGTTTGAAGTTGGATTGCTGGCAACAAGGTTGGTTGCTGCTGTAGGAGCTTGGTTATCAACAACCGGAGCGCCCCAGATCTGGGTAACATATTCAGGGTGATCAATGAAAGGGTTTCTGTTTCCCTGATAAGTATAAGAAGCATTGTTTCTTGCAATTTCTTCCGGAGATACCGGATCCATTGCATTCCAGATTAAATACTGGTTAAGTGCCCAAGGCTGTAGCCCTGGAAATGCTGTGCTGCCAAGCATATCACCCGTAGAGAAACCGGGAAGGTTATCTTCATATCTTGTTACAAAATAAAGAATCATTCTTGCAATATCACCTTTGAAAGCATCAATGGGTTCAAATACAGTACCTGCATATCCTGCAGATACAGATGTGCCTAGCTTTGATCCGTTTTTAGATATGAAAGAAGTATTGCCAACAATTCCGAAAGGGTAGTTGGATCTCATTCCGTTTACTTTTCCATCTGTAGCCCGGATAAAATGAATATCAGCTACCATAGGAGAAGCACTGCTGAATAAACTCTGAGGGATAACGTGCTCTCTGTTGTAGCAGTCACCTTCATTAGAATATCCTGCCGATCCACATTGATCTGTAGGGCCATATGTGAAATTATACTGATCCGGCCCATTTGGATTTTCAGAATAAATATCCAGAATTGTTCCGTCATTTTCATAGAAATAATCGCGGTCTGTGGTAGCGTATCCTGTCCATAGGCCACCATAACCATTGTCTATGTGTCCATTACTGATAATGGTTTTAAGGGCTGTTTTAAGAGCTGCACCTGTTAAGCTTGGCGATTGATTATAATATCCTGCCGGAGCCTGTGCCAAAGCGCCAATAAATGTCACGCTTAAAAGAAAGAAAGATAAAAGTTGTTTCATTTTTTAAAATTGGGGCGTAAAGATACGAAAAAATGAAACTGAAGTATGTTAATTGTATGTAATATATAAAGTCGGTATATTAGTTTTTAGTAATATATTCCTTGCTGATTTTTGAAAAAAACCATGAAATAGTGATTCCAAACAGGGAAGCTGTAAGGGCTACGATAAGATAGTTTTTTCCTACAATTTTCACTGGGAATGGCAGAACCTCATTGGCTCTGAAGAATTCTGTGTAAAGCTGGAAGTAGCAAAGTGCTGTTCCGAGAATTAATCCGGTAATCACACCTGAAATAACAATCAGGAGTCCGGTATAGAAATAGGTCATTCTCAAATGGCTTAAAGGAAAACCAAGTGATATCAATGATTTTGCCTGCTCTTTTTTATCAAGCTGAAGGATAATAATTGCTCCGGCAAGATTGAAGGTGGTAATAAAGATGACCAATGCAAAGATCAGGTAAATAAAAAGTTTTTCTGTGTTAATCATTTTCCAGAAAGCGGCATTTTCCTCTTCCTTGGTTTTGATCTCGATATTCTTTCCGAGTGAAGAAAGCAGGCTTTGTTTTACTGCATCTGCATTTTCCGGATTTTTCAGTTTAATAACAATCTGGTAAGCTGACTTTTTAGGAAGATTAAGCAATTCTTCTGTAAGCTCAATAGGAGAAACAATATAACTGTCCAGCTGGTCTTTCCCAGGGAATACACCTGTTACCAGAATATCTCTTTTATTATAGATATCTTCTTCCTTACTGATAATCCCCGTTCCCGGTTTCGGCATGAAGACTGTTGCATAATGATTGGAAGAATCTACAGGAATTGAAAGCCTGTTGTCAAGACTATTCTCCATTAATACCTCATTGGAGTATTTGAAACTTGGATAAGTTCCATAGAATACCTCTTTATTAATAGGATTTACCTTCACATAGGCAGAATCTACCCCCCTTAAGTAAGCGATGTCACCCTTTCCGTTGAAACTGATGTATACTTTTTCTTCAATAACGCGGGAGAAGCTGCTGATTTCTTTATTGCTGGTCAGAATTTTAGCAACATTATCAAGATTTTTGATCGTTTTTCCGGAAGTGCTTTTTAAAGTAAGGTCAGCATGAAGATTGGAAATAAGGTCTTTATTCAGGCCTTCAAGCCCTGAAAAAACCGAAATAATGACGAACATTGCAGCCACAGCAACCGTCATGGCACCTACGGCCAGCCACGTAATGAACGTAACGGCAGTACTCCCTTTTTTAGCCAAAAGGTATCTGGACGCTATGTAAAATGCAATATTCTTCAAGATCTATAAAACAGGATTGTCGCCTTCGCCTCTTAATTCTCTTTCCAGTCTTTCAACATCATCAAGAGCGGTATCCAGGTAAAAGTTAAGTTGTGGAATAATACGAACCTGCTTTGCCATTTTCTGGCCAATGAAGTTTCTGTATTGAGGTTTGTTTTCTTCAATCTCCTTCATCACAGCGGTACGGAATTCCTGTGGGAAAATGCTTAAATAAATCTTGGCAATTCCTAAGTCGGCAGTTACTTTTACATCTGAAACAGATACCAATATGCTCTGTTTGCTTTCTGAAGCCTGTTTGCGGAAAAGCTCCGCGAAGTCTTCCTGAATGATCTGTGCTACTTTTCTTTGTCTGTTACTTTCCATAATTTCTGCAAATTTAGTACTTTTGTTTGAATTGATACTTTGAAATTCAACTACAGTATCAAATTTACGATTTAATTATATTGATTAGTATTTATGAAACTAGAACATATTGGTATTGCTGTAAAGTCTTTAGGTATTTCTGATGAGCTTTTTGCCAGATTATTAGGAAAAGAATCCTATAAAAAAGAATCCGTAGAAAGGGAAGGTGTGGTTACTTCTTTTTATGAAACAGGAGAAAGTAAAATTGAGCTTCTAGAAGCCAGTAATCCAGAAAGTCCGATCTCTAAATTTATTGATAAAAAGGGAGAAGGTATCCATCATCTTGCATTTGGGGTTGAAAATATCCTTGAGGAAGTAGAAAGATTAAAAAAAGAAGGATTTCAGTTTATCTCCGAAGAACCGAAAGAAGGTGCTGATAACAAATTAGTTGTATTTCTTCATCCTAAGTCTACCAACGGCGTGCTGGTAGAACTTTGCCAAGAAAAGCAATAAAAAGTTTTGTAGTGAAAGAAATTTTACTATTTTTGCAAACACAAAATTTAACCAAGTTTTGAGGTCCTATAGCTCAGTTGGTTAGAGCACCTGACTCATAATCAGGTGGTCCCTGGTTCGAGCCCAGGTGGGACCACTTTTTAAATCAAGCACTTACAAAAATGTAAGTGCTTTTTTGTTTCCAAAAATCATAGCACTGAGTATAGAATCAGGTTTAATAAAAGCTTCTTTAAAACAAGAAGGGCAATACTGCCCTTCATATAATTTTTATTAAATGCTTTATTATTCTTTTTCAATAGGATTATTGTTTAACTTGTAAGATTCTTTTATTTCTTTCCCTTGTTTCTCAATGAAGTCTTTTACCTTCATATCAGTTCCAGGCATTGTCATACTTAATAATTGAGGAGTTAACTCATTTCTCATAGCAGCTAAAGGGTCTTGTTTGTAATTTTCGAATGTTTTTGTAAATTTTACTTTTTCTACTATTTTCACATTACCATTAGTGAACTTTTTAATAAGGGAATCTTCACTGTTATCTTTCGCTTTTTTATTTCCTTTTAAGGTAAATGAATAATTGTTTTGATCATCTTCTATTTTTACAATTAATCCAGGTAAACCATTAAATTTATAGGGACCATCATTAAAAGGAAGATCATGACAAAACCAGGCAATCCATTTTCTTCCCGCAAAATTTAACATTGCTTTTTGAGCATTATATTCACCGATTTTTTGCTTTTCTTTCTGAATTTTCCAATCAAAATTTATTTTTTCCTGATAACCAAAGGTAAGAGGAGTTAATCCGTTCATAATATCTTCAGTATATTGAACTTCCATATCAGGATATTTTTTTGTTACCGAATAGGTAAATCTGACATTCGGAGGTGCTGACTGATTTTCGTAAATGCCTGTTTTTTGCATTTTTTTAAATACTTCGTTGGAGATTGAATCTGAAACGATTAATTGATAATCTTTAAAGATCGATTGATCTTTTTTAATATCTAAAACCATCATTGCAGTTTCATTTCTTGTAGAATCTTTTTTAGGTTTATATTGTACTTCATAGAAAAAACGATTGATCTCCTGAGCTTTGGTTTTGATAGTAATTAAAAAGAATAACGGTAGTATCAATAAGTATTTCATAGGTTTATTTTTAAAAGTTGTATCTGTATTTTGCAAAAATTTTATACCAGAAATCCGTGAAAGAATTAGGTAAAAAAGAGAAAAAAGAAATAATTTTCCAGGGAGAAGTAAAGTGTGCAAATATTTCAAATATTGCCTTTGACCGTACCCAAACTTCATTATCATTCACAAAATAGATTGTTTGGAGATCTATAAACTTTATTCCTTTATCACGAAGAATTTTTCTTGCTTCTTTGCTTCTTACAGAAATAATTTCCAGCGTTTTAACATGAGATTGGCTCCATTGAGAAAACCTCGTACAAAACTTACATTCAGAATCATAAATAATAACTTTCATTTTGTGAATTTTTAAATGGATTGTAAGTCTGGCTGTTTTTTTAGGCTTTTATATTGTGATAAAATGAATAACGACGAAAATGACCCTGCCAACAGGCCTGTAAATATCATGATTCCACTTTGAAGAATAAATGGAATTTTTTTCACGTAATCAATATTTTTTGAGGTTACCGCATATTGTCTGGATATCATTTGCAAAGTTTCAGCATATTTTAAAGACAAAGTTTTATCAATTAAAGCATACACGAAAACATCGATCAAAAAAATCATGATGCCACTAAGAATAAATGTACAAATCACATAATAAAAATTGGCGACATGATTTACTTTTTTTTCATTCTTATATTTCTTTAATGACAGAAACAAAATAGTAGCAGCAAGCACAAAGGCAATAAACATTGAAAGAATAGGAAAAAAAGCAACGGCAGTCATACTAAAATTATCATAAGAAATAGAGTATGCAATGCCATAAATACATCCTGTAAAGGATAAAGCGATCACTATTGAAGTAATAAAAATATACTCCAATGAAAGAAGGTTGTTGTCCATAGAAATTAGTTTTTAAATGCTAAATGTTGATGTAAGAGACCCAATCTTTCTGAATATCTTCTGTAAGATGCGTTCTTATTAAATGGTATTCTTCTGAAAGATAAATTTTAGCGAATTTTCCATTTTGTAAATGTCCGATATGATCACAACAATTTGTAAGAGTTTCCATAATATGAGAACTTATTAAAACGATCTTATTTCTTTTTTTTAGTTCATCAATGATAAAATAGAACTTTTCGACACTTTCAAAATCAAGTCCGTTAAATGGCTCGTCAAATAAGTATATGGGTCTATCAATTAAAATATTACAAAGGATGGCAAGTTTCTTCTTTGTTCCTAATGAAAGTTTTTCAACAATAGAGTCTGTTGGAATATTAAAGAAACTTGTAAGTTTTGTTACCTTTTCATCTTTGTTCTCATGAATGAACAGCTTTAAAATATCGTTAACTGACAGATAAGGATAAAAGTAATTTTCAGATTCCAAATACGAAATATCTCTTTTATTTATAGGTTGGTTTTGTAATAATATTTGTCCATTGTATTTTGTATTTTGAAAAATAGATTCAAATAAAGTTGTTTTTCCTGCACCATTTCTTCCTAGAACACCAAATATGTTCCCTTCATTTATATTTAAACTAAGGTTGTCTAAAACTTTTTTGGAGTTATAATTCAATGTGATATTTTGTATACTAAACATACTTTGCAATTTTCTTTAAGGCTGATTTTCTGTTGTGTATTATATAAATTATTGCTGGAATTAGTAATCCAATAATAAGTGTAAATTTGAAAAAGTCTGCATCATTAACATGGATTACCTTTACTTTTTCATTATAATTTACATACTTATTAATAACAATAACATAATTTGAAAGAAAAACATAAAGAATGAAATAAATTATATAATCTTTTTGCAAAGGATTTAAAAACGCAAAGTTGATTACAGCAGGAATTGAGATCATCAGGCACATCAGAAAAGAGTATATGATTTTTTTTTCTAATCTTAATCTTGAAAATTGCAGAATGAGAATTTCTTTATTTTCCTGTAGCGAATAAACATGCAAAAGAATATGTAACCAGCATAATCCTAATATTATCAAAGTCGCAGGATGATATCCTAAGAAACCGGAAAGTAATACAAAGGAAAAGAAAATTATAATATTCTTTCGTATATAGGCTTTCCACTCTAATAATGCATTAGGGATTTTGTTAATAAATCCTGGATTTGCGATGTATTTTTTTAGCTTTATAAAAGGTAAAACAAAACATATAAAAACATTTCCTAAAAAGATAAAGTTATTTTCTTTGAAAACGAAAAATAAATTTATAAAAACCCAAATTATCAAATATTCTAATGCAAGGCTTATATAGAATTGCTTTCCTAAAATATTTTTTAAAAAATTAATATCCTTTCGCGTAAAATGAATGATAAATAAAACTGTTGATGAAATTAATGCATAATAGCCATTATGATTCGTTTTAAATAAAAATAAAAATAAAAGCATTATACTCACTAAAACACCAATATCCATACTCTGGTTTGATGCTTTAAATAATAATTTTAATCTCAGTTTCAGATATCTCTTAAGCATATTCTTTACTAAATATTTTTCTTTTGAATAGCAATGTAATTTTTTGAAAATAGGCTCCAGCCTTTTTCCATTCTTCATCACTTATGAAAAAACCATAACACATCATAAATAGGATCTCAAAATCATGGATCATCATAAAAATGTATATCCCCAGATGAATCATTATTCCAAGAGCGAACACCACATATTTGCCGGTTTTATGCCATGCAAGAAAAGGAAATGCTAACTCCCAGATTAAAGTAATATAGGTAGAGAGTGTCACAAAAATTCCATTTTTTGCTAGTATATTATTCATTTCAGTTCCCTTAAATCTTTCTAATTGTAAAGTATAATAAGTGGCAACACCACTGAACCAGACTTTAGCATTGAGTTTGAATATGGCAGAAACGAAATAAATCAAAGATAAATGAATTTTTATAGATAAAACAGATATTTGATTTACAAAATAGCTGATACTGTCTTTTTTTTGCCCGGTACTGTTATTTAATGTGAAATATCGGTAGCAATCCGTAAAAATCATGTATAGTAAAAGAAATTTCAATAAATTATCACCACCATTTAATATAAAAGGATATGCTCTTTGAACAATTTCAACGGAAATATATAACAATAAGGGAGTGAAATATCTGAAAATCCCAAAGGCAAATAAAATACTTAGCAACATTATAATACTAAGAATAATGTTAATGTTTTGAAAAATCGTGGATTGCTGAATTCCAAATATCTGAAATATGGGATTAACAGGTGCTGCTTTCAAAAATGTAGCATCGGTGATGAGATCCTTATTGAAAAATAATTGTAAATATTTTTTAAATACATGTATTGATATCAGTATCCTGAAAATCGAAAGATATATATAGTGATTTGAATGGAATAGTTTTTTCATTTTAAAAAGGATATGGGCTGAAAGCAATTACTTTAGATTCAACATTTGGCTTTTTACTTTCTCTGTTAGCAAACTTTTTAATTTCCTCGGAATTTATATTTATTGTTACATATTTTACTGACTTTAACTTATCTGCAGACATTTTATCTTTTCCAACAATCTTCGCATAGTCTTTCAAAAGAAGAAAACCCTGAACTTGTTCAGGAGCTTCATTGAGTTTTTGTACTGCCAGAAGATTGGCATTGTTAAGACTTAGCTCGGGTTGTTGGGTGTTTATTTCAGTTCTTTCTTTCACTATTGTATTAACGATACCTTCTATAGATCCATAAATTGTATAATCTACCATTTCGGCTCTGCCATTAAATGGCCTTGTATTTCGTTTTGATTCTATAATTGAAGAATAGACTTCGAAAGCAGCAATTTCATTTTTATTCTCATCCAGATAAGTAAAATAAAGTTTGTAGTTAAATTGAGGCGGAGGTGCAAAAAAACTCCATTTCTGAGCAAAAAAAGTAGAAAATATTTTCATTTCTTTTTGATACTCAATCTTTATAAAATTATTGGGTGAATTATATAAAAATGTAAAAAGCCAATAAATTGATACACAGGTAACGATAAATATTTTAATTGCTTTTTTCATAACTGGCAGGAAAAAAATGGCTCATTAATACAATGAGCCATTAAATCATTATTAGTCTAAGTTCTGGACGTTTGCTGAAACATCATCTGTAGCGTGAAGACCATCTACTATAGCTGAAACAACCATTACAGCAAGAAGAACGCTAGCGGCAACAGCAGATACACTTGAACCCGGAGGTAGCGCCTGGCGTGAAGTGTTAGAAGACTGTACTTGATCTCCATAGGCGATACCTTGTGCTTTAACTACATTAGGTACTAAAAAATTTAATGCAAATACGAATGCCATTCCACCTGCGAAAACTGAGTTTCTGATTTTTTTGTTCATGATAATTTTGTTTTTTATGATAATTAATTTTGCCATATAATCCCTGGCATGGGGTTTTGCCGATCAGCTTTTATATTTAAGTTTTTGTACTGTACACATACAAAAAATAAAATATCATTGTGTTTTTACCTGGAGCAAAGATGCAGTGGCTTTTTTGCTGATACAAGAAAAGCATATCGGAATTGATCAAATTTAACAATGCTATTATACGAAATTGGTCAAATTTGGTAAAATAGAAATAATGTTAATTTTTTGATTATGAGTTAATTATGCGTATTTAATCATTTGTAATGAAAAATAAATAATAGAATTTGTATTTTTGTGACAGTAAACATGTAATGCAAAAAAAATATTTCTTATTTATCGTTTTTCTTTGTCAGAATTTATTCTTTTCTCAGAATATAAAAGGTTTTCATATTCCAGATTCTTTAAGAAAAAAAAGTTTTGAACAATTGATCAGCTGTTATAATAAAGTCTTAAGAATAGATAATGAGAAGGCAGAATTGTATGCAAATAGTATTCTTAGTAAAGCCAAAAAAGAAGAAAATAATGACTATATATATGATGGCTATTATAAGTTGGCTCATGCAAAAGGACTGAATTCCGAAGATGGACATCCTTATGCGGACTCTTTAATAAAAATAACACAAAAAGTTAATACAAAAGAATATCCGGCAAAAGCATATATCATTAAAGGAATTTTACTGAATAATGAATTTAAATATAAAGAGGCACTAAATTACTATATAAAAGCACAGAACTTATCCAGGAATAAAAATTTAGATCAATTTTATTATGTGAAAAAACTGGTGGGCATTTTAAAGACTGCTACTGATGAAAATGAAGAAGCACTTCCTCTTTTCTTAGAATATTACCAATATGAAAAGAAAAAAATGCAAACCAATGATAAAGACATTAAAAGTTACATAGGTTCAATTTTTTCTGTATCAAATTCCTATAGTAAAAATAAAAAATACCAACAAAGCAAACTCTATAATAAAATAGGTCTTTCCGAGTGTGAAAAATATAATGATTATAGCCAATATGTTTATTTTATTATGTCTGAAGGTATAGCAGAATATTATCTTAAAAATTATGCTATTGCTTATAAGCATCTGGCAGGAATCGAAAAAGACCTTCAAAAAAATAAAAATCATGTTAATTTATCAGTTTTATATTATTATTTAGGGAAGATTAATTACGAGCTTGATAAAGAAAGAGAGGCAATACAATATTTTATAAAATCGGATTCATTATCATTCAAGTCAAACGACTTTGTACCAATAGTGAGAGATCAATATGAAATTTTAATTGATTATTATAAAAAAAATGGGGATGAAAAAAAGCAACTAAAATTCATTAATAAACTCTTTTATGCAGACAGCATTATCAATAATAACAAGCAATATTTATCCAAGGAGATTTATAAAAAATACGATACTCCTATTCTGCTAGAGGATAAAGAAAGAATAATATCTGATTTGAATAATAAAAATTCAATATTATACTGGTTTCTAGGAGGTGGTATTTTGTTTATTTTTTCTTTAATATATGTATATAAAAGAAGAATTAAAGAATATCAAAAACAGGCAGACTTATTAATTAAAAAATCAAAATCTTCCGAAGTTTTACCGACTCCTCCTGCTGTAATCAGAAATCCAAAAGTTCCTTCAGAAGAAAAGTCTAAAAGCTTATTATCTGATGAAAAATTACAAAGCCTCAAAACAAAATTAGAGCAGTTTGAAAAAAATAAAAAATTTCTACATAAAAATATTACTGTAGATAATTTAGCTAAAGATTTAGGAACAAATCGGGATTACCTTTCAAAATCAGTAAATGAATTAAAAGGAAAGAATTTTTCGCAATATTTGAATGAGCTAAGAATTAACTATATTGTACAGGAATTAAAGGATAACGAAAAATTAAGAAGATATACAATTTCATCTATTGCCAATGAGATAGGTTATAATAATTCTGAGTCTTTTGCAAATGCTTTTAAGAAAATCACTGGAACTTTACCTTCTTATTATATTAAATTATTACAAGGACAAACTGAAAAGTAAGTTGGCTGATAATAAGTATTTTGTGATATTTCGTATAAGAAATTGATCAATTTCGAGATTATTATTTTTGATAAAAGAAACAAAGATAGTTTATTTGCAATCTTAACTATTAATTATTTATACCTGATGAAAAAACAGCAAAAAGCAGAAAAAAAAATGTCGTTGAAGAAATTACAATTGGTTAAAATTACAAACGGTTTGAATTCTATCAAGGGAGGAAATATTGCTCATGTAGCAGTGTTAGGAGATGATAATCAAACAATTGTAGAACAGACTCTGGGTAGTAATAACGGATAACCTTTTTGAATGAAAAAATTCTTCTTTATATATTTTGTCTTTTGTTTACAGTTTGCTTTTTGCCAAAAAATAAGTTTGCGGGAAATTGCTCCTAAAAATGTGGCAAATACAGAAAATATTGTAAAATATCTAGCCAGTCAGCTTAAAGACAGATATATGAAAAACAAAGCTACAGGTAATTATTATGATGATATTTTCAGAATAAATATTATTAATGAAAATTATAATTTATCACTTTCACAGCTGGATTCTCTTAGAAATATTACAATGAGAAATAATTCCGTAACAGCTGGCGCAATGGGAAGTCAATTTGAAATTTATATTAATACTATTAAACGAGCACCTAATAAGAACAATTTTGACAAAATATATGAAGAAGAATTCAAAAAAAAGTATGAAAAATTACCTTTAAAATCACAAATTATTTTATCCCAATATTTTACTTATGATCCAATAGCGTTAAAAAAAGATATTAGTGAAATCATTACGAGTAATATAAAACATGATAGTATTGACATTTCAGATGCTATAAAATTATGTAGAAAATACAATATATATGATGTAGGGAATAAAACATTCAAATTAGGAGCACAGTTACTTAAAAATTTCGAAAAAGAGGTATTTACAATATATGATAGTATAAAAGTTACTACAAAAGATAATGGAATTCTTACATTAAGTGTTGTAGTAAATAATAAAGCTCCAAAACCTCAAAGTACAATACTTCTAAATACCATATATTCAGATCTTAAAAATATTAATGAGGCTAAGAAGTTAGCTTCGGATAATTATGCCGGAGTTATTTTAAATACAAGAGGAAAATATTTAAGCAATAATAGTATAGAACCTTTTGAACATGAAGTTGAAGATATCAATGAAGCGATTAATTGGATTATAAAGCAACCTTGGAGTAACGGAAAAGTGGGAATGATTGGAGGAAGCTATTTAGGATTCAGCCAATGGGCGGCTACAAAAAAACTCCATCCGGCATTAAAAACCATAATACCACAAGCTGCGGTAGGAATTGGTACAGAAGATTTTCCTATGAATAATAATATATTTACGTCCTATGCTATAAGGTGGTTAAATTATGTAGTGAATTCAAAAATGACTGATTATGCAGATTTTAGTGATGTTAAAAAATGGAATTCCACCTACAAACAATGGTATATCACAGGGAAACCATTTAGACAACTAGACTCTATCAGTGGAAAATCTAATATCATCTTTCAGAGATGGCTTAATCATCCCAGTTTTGACGATTACTGGAAAAATATGATTCCTTATAAAAAAGATTTTTCTAATATTAATATTCCTGTTTTAACTATTACTGGGTATTTTGATGCTGACCAGTTAGGAGCGTTATATTATCTTAAAAATCATTATAAATACAATAAAAATGCCGATCACTATCTGATTATTGGCCCTTATGACCATTCCGGTGCGCAGGGATATATAAAGAACGAACTAAAAGGATATACAATTGATTCTGTGGCTAATATAGATTTTAACACGATTTGGATTGAATGGTTTGATTATATTTTAAAAAATGGTAAAAAACCATCTTTCTTGAAGAATAAGATTAATTATCAGGTTATGGGCACTAATCAATGGAAAAATGTAAATTCCTTAGAGAACATTAGTAAAAATACCCTAAGATTTTATTTAGAGAATAATGGTTTACTATCAGATGTAAAAATAAGTGATAAAAGTTTTTCATTACTGAAAGTAGATTTAAAAGACCGTTCTGATGCGGATGAATTATTAGAATTAAAGAATGAAATAGTTGAAAATAAAATATACACTAAAAATAGTCTAATATTCACAACTAATCCACTTGATAAATCTTTTGAATTGTCAGGTAATTTTTCTGGAAAATTTAAATTTTCAATCAACAAAAAAGATGTAGATGTCTATGTTTATTTATATGAGCTAATGCCCGACGGAAAATATTTTTTATTATCAAGTTATATGGATAGAGCTAGTTATAATAAAAATAACGAAAAACGAAATTTACTTACCCCTAATAAAAAGGAAACAATATCTATATCAAATAATAAATTTATAAGTAAAAAAATAGAAAAAGGAAGTAAGCTCGTTGCGATAGTAGGCGTTATGAAAACCCCATATTATCAAATAAATTATGGTTCGGGAAAAGATGTAAGTGATGAAACTATTCTTGATGCAAAGGAACCATTGGAAATAAAATTTTATAATGATAGCTATATAGATGTTCCTGTTATTAAGGAATAATTATCTGAAAAATTACAGATAACTTTAAAGCACATGATTTGCAACCAGAAGGTCTCACAGAAAGACACTATCCCACAAAGTGTGTAAGTTAAAAAGTCAGGGCTTGGATTTTATAATCTGAGCCTTTCTTCAAAAATAAGCATAAATTGGTTGAGAAC
>NZ_FTMT01000032.1:0-41983 GCF_900156015.1 Chryseobacterium sp. RU33C
TAATAAAAAGTTATTTCCGTAAAATTTTTTGAGCTATGAGGGCTCAAAATTTTCCAGAATAACTTTTTAACTTACACAGTTAGTGAGACACTACCTTAGCAATTTTGGATTGCAATTTAAAAGACTAATAATCTGGAAACTCTTTCTTAAATAAGTTTAAACAAGTTCTATATTATTGACCTAAATAAACAAAAACATTAACGCTTAAATAACTATTTTCAGTATCAATTGATAGTGCAGATTGTGATGCCGCATTATTTAATTCTACTGAGATAGTATGGTTATGATCTCCAGAAGCATTAGTGCCATTAAATAAATTCCCTACTGGAACAGTGCTCGTGTGTCCATAAGAACTACTGAGACCTTGACGATCAAGTGCTACTCTTGATGATGTTCCTCTTGCTAGTAATCCAGTGGCATTTTGGTTAAGACTGTGACTATGATTACCATTATTTGATGTCGTTCCTGAAAGTGTTATTTTTGGTAAATTAGCTCGTGATAACCTTACAGAGGTGCTATTACTACCATCTGTGCTTGCTAAAGTGCCTTTCATTTTTAATACTCTTTGTCTTGAATCAGGCAAGTTATTTGTAGAAAAAATGCGCCTTGCATTGGCTTGGCTAGTAGAGGGCAATGAGTTTATACTTCGTCCATTCAAGAAAAACCAACCATCATGGTCAGTTTGTTGAAAACCATATTTTACGTCTCCTATTTTATTTAAGTCATTAATAGCAACTTTTTTTGCTATCCCATCGCTGTCTAAAATCATTACTCTATCTGTAGATCCCACAGATGAGCTTTCTGGAACACTTCTAAATCTTACATTTCCATCTACGTCTAGTTTCTGAGTAGGATTATCTGTACCGATTCCAACATTACCCTCATTAGTAATTGTTACTTTGCGATCTACTGCACTTCCGTTGATTCCTGTAAATGTAGCAATAGGTTCATTTGCATTTCTATTGGTTACATTGAACGCAGAGGCTTCAAACTCTGACCCTACAGTAAATTTATCTGCACGAGCTACCCCTCTTATGTCTAATCTTTTGGTAGGTGCGTTAGTTCCGATACCTATTCTGTCATTCTGTGCATCTACAGAGAAAGTGTTGTCATCAAAATTAATAGCATTAGTACTATTTCCTCGGATAAATAATCTGTTGGCATCATTAGTAGTAATAATGGTCTGCTTTAGCAACTCTCCTCCCAATTGTACAGTAGTTCCATCTTTTATAAGCCCGTTGTTGGCAGGGTTATCTACTCCATTGCTTGCAGCAGGTAAAGTAACTGCACTAGTAACGCCATTTACAGTGCTGGTAAGTGTACTTCCTGCAATAGTAAGCAAATTGGTAGTAGAACTACTTACTTGCTTCCAAGTACCACCATTGACAGTTGAAGATTTGTTTTCATAAAACCAAAAACCTGGTTTCAATGTACCATCAGTAGCACCTACCCCTGCAACACCACCATCTTTGGTGTTATAGACAATCATCCCATCGTAAAAAGTAGGGTAATTATTTAGTATACCAAATGGCGCACCACCAAAAGTAGTAAACGTAGACAAATCTGTTCTTGGAAAAATTAAACCTTTACCTAGGTTAGGATTGCCATTTATACTGGTGTTTGAACTAGCATCTATAAAAGCAGAGCTATTTGTCGCAATACCAACGGCATCCGAATTCACTGTTCTAATTTGTGCAAATGAAGAATTGGCTGCAGTAATCGCAAGAATTGCGGTAATATATATTTTTTTATTATTCATGTTTTAAATGATTTTTGTCATCATACTCTATTCAGTATTGTGATAACTTTTTTTATAATTTATTTTTGATTTGATTTTGTATTAAAGCTTTTTAATTTTTTTTACGACACAAAAGTTTTTGCTTTTTTTAACACTTTAGTATACTTTAAAAAGTATAAGAAAATGCTATATAATCAATTTCCAATAAGATGAAAATTTTTGATTTTCAATATTGCTTTAGTGTGTTTCTTATACACAAAGTTGATAACTTAAATAGTGTAAGCTTTGAAAAATTTTTTGTAACTTTTGTGGTTAGGTTTAGACAGACTCGTTGTTACAATTCTGACATATCAGAAGCTTCATAAAAAAGAAAAATAGGCATTTACTCAAAATAATTAAGAAGAGAATAAAAGAGTTTTATGCTTCATCCACAAAACCTTTCTATTTGTAGGGAATGAGTTATTGCCAAGTTTCAATTTTAATGAAATACCTTGCTTATTAATATTTTAATAAAACTATTAATTATGGAACGGGTGAAGCATTGTCACCTCCAGTAATTGAACTTCCTAAGTTGAAAGTTTCAGATCCCAAATCAGTTATTTGATCTTTCGATATAATAAGTAATTTCACCCCCCAAATCATACTCCCAACATTTGGGCGAGCATTGGGAACATCTATATTTAATCTCCATGTAGCTCCTTCTTTAAATGGAGTTATATTAGGGATTTGAAACTGAGCAGATGAACCTGATAGAAAATTGAATCCAGCTCCAGGTGCTTTCAAATTTGTATCGAAACCAGTAACTAAAACACTATACTTACTGTGGGGAATTTTTGTATCAAAATTCGAAACCCAGTCATCTCCATCACTCTTAGTAATCAAATAATACTTATAATACATTTTAGATACGGATTGCTGGAATTCTGTTACATCAATTTTTTTTGCCTCCCCATTTGCATTTAATACCATAATTTTATCGGTAGGCAACAAGGTAGTAGTATTGGTTACTCCTCTCAGTCTTACATTTCCGTCAACATCAAGTTTTTGGGTAGGAACTATATTTCCAATTCCCATATTACCATCATCCAATACAGTGACCCTTCTTTGCGAACCAGTACCCGAGAAAGCAACAATAGGCTCCGAAGCATTTTTATTATCCACAGCTAATGCTGCTCCTTGCAAAGTAGATCCCACACTCAACTTATCACTAATAATTGCAGCTCCAGCCACATCTAATTTTTGCGCAGGTGTATTGGTACCGATCCCTATTCTATTGTTTAGTGCATCTACAGATAAGGTATTTTCATCAAAATTAATAACATTTGTACCATCTCCTCTGATAAATAATTCTTTGCCCACAGAGACGTCAATCACCGTTTGCTTTGTAAGTGGACCTCCCAATTGTATAGTAGTATCGTTTTTGCTAAGACCGTTGTTAGACGCTACAGTTGTTGCCGCAGGTAAATCACCCCAACTTGCTACACCTGCTGCATCACTGGTTAATACTTTACCAGAGCCTTGTGTACCGTCCGTAATTTTTACTTTTCCTGCAACGTCTAATCTTTGAGTAGGTGTATTGGTACCGATCCCTATTCTATTGTTTAGTGCATCTACAGAGAAGGTGTTATCATCAAAATTAATGACATTTGTACCATCTCCTCGGATAAATAATTCTTTGCCCACATCGGTACTAATAATAGTTTGCTTCATAAGTGGCCCTCCCAGCTGAATGGTATTACCATCTTTGCTGAGACCGTTGTTGGCAGGGTTATCTACTCCTGTATTAGAAATAGTAACAGAGCTTGTTACGCCATTCACTATACTGGTTAGGATATCTCCTGTATAAGATAATGTATTGGTAGTAGGAGAGCTTATTTGTTTCCAGGTTCCTCCATTCACGCTTTTAGATTTGTTGTCATAATACCAGAATCCGGGTTTCAGTTCTCCCTGTGTAGCACCTACCCCTGCAACACCACCATCTTTGGTGTTATAGACAATCATCCCATCGTAAAAAGTAGGGTAATTATTTGGTATACCAAATGGCGCACCACCAAAAGTAGTAAACGTAGACAAATCTGTTCTTGGAAAAATTAAACCTTTACCTAGGTTAGGATTACCATTTATACTGGTATTTGAACTAGCATCTATAAAAGCAGAGCTATTTGTCGAAATACCAACGGCATCCGAATTCACTGTTCTAATTTGTGCAAATGAAGAATTGGCTGCAGTAATCGCAAGAATTGAGGTAATATATATTTTTTTATTATTCATGTTTTAAATGATTTTTGTCATCATACTCTATTCAGTATTGTGATAACTTTTTTTATAATTTATTTTTGATTTGATTTTGTATTAAAGCTTTTTAATTTTTTTTACGACACAAAAGTTTTTGCTTTTTTTAACACTTTAGTATAATTTAAAAAGTATAAGAAAATGCTATATAATCAATTTCCAATAAGATGAAAATTTTCTATGATTTACTTCTTATTTAGAAACCTGAAACCTGTGCCCATTTATTACCCCCGTTAGGGCCTAAAAATACAAAAGTTACTGAAGCTCCTCCACCTATATTAGGGCTAGGAGGAGCCGCTCTCATGATTGATGAAGGTACATCTATTGCTCCAAGCCCAACATTCGTTACATAAACTGTTTTGCCAGGCGCTACGCCAGTAACAGGCAAAGTTAAAACGGCATTAGCCCCAGCATCTTTATTATATAATATAACATCCCAGTCATCAGATGCAGTGAAGGTAAAGTTACCGGTTTGCTCCGGAGAAACTTTTTTAATGGTTGCTGGTAAAGGATATAGCTTAGCCGTACCGTCTGCATCTAAGACCATCATTTTATCGTCTGCTTTTATGTTAGTACCAGTTGCCAAAGGCACTTGTCTAAAACGTACGTTACCGTCTACGTCTAGTTTTTGGGTAGGGCTGTCTATACCAACACCTACATTACCCGAACTTAATACATTAAACAAATCAGTGTCTGTATTTGGGGAAATAGCTCTTACTACTCTGGTCTGCGTAGATGAAGCTTTAACCTCTAACCTAGCCTGTGGAGTGGAGGAGCTAATCCCTAGATTTCCATTACTTAATAAGGTAAGCATTTCTAAATTACTAGAGTTATTGATTTGCAATGCTTTATCCGCAGGAAGAGCAGTTTGAGAAACTATAGTTAAACTTGCCTCGGGAATAGTAGTTCCTATCCCAATTTTTCCATTTTCACTTATTCTCATTCTCTCTAGCATCGGAAGTGAAACTCCCTCTCGGGTACTGAAAAATAGTCCTGCCCCTCCAGATTCACGAATAGCACCTATATTTGCGAACGTACCCGAAGATAGATTAAACGCATTTAAACCGATTATATTCCCTGCTGCCGCAGTACTATTTTCAAACAGTACCCTTGGGAAATCTAATGCAGAATTCGAACTTAATGTAAGCCTTGGGAAGCTTCCTGATTGATTCTGAATAAGCTGCTGTCCTACAACATGTAGACTTTGTGTGGGTGTATCGGTTCCTATTCCTACACGACCAGTACCAGTAAAACTGGTATTAAAACCCTCAGTTACAATTTTTGTATTTTTAAGTAATGTACCTCCTAGTTGCACATTGTTTGCTGTTGACATATTAAGACCATTATCTGCAGTTACACTAGCTGTACCAGAACCAGAGCCTATTCTTACCCATTCTGTGCCATCAAAATAGTAATATCCTGCACCTGTTACCTTTGTGGTTTTGCCACTATTGGGTGCTGCACTTGTAGCATAAACTAATGCCCCTGTTTGGGCTGAGGTATAAACTGCATCTTTTGCACTTAATTCAGTACCTGTTAATCTTGGTGCGATGATACCATCTACATTTGATGCTACCGCAGGCTTCCCTACGATGTCTAAAGTAGCCTGAGGTGTTGTGGTATTGATACCTACTCTGCCTTCTTGGGCATAAATGATACCTGTTGCAAGAAGTGCTACTGCTAAAAAATTTTTTTTCATTGTGTTAAATTTTAAAAAGGGTTATGTTTATTGTTTTTTTGCGATGATTGTGCTGTCTTTTTTTAGTTCCAGGGCAGTTCCTCTGCCTAGTAATTCGTAACCGCTCCCTGTATATTTTATTCCAGAAGCTGTTTTTTGGGCTTCTAATTGTACCTGATTTCCTTCAAAAAGTACAATGGCAGATTGGGTAGAATTATCGAAAATAATATCGACTCTTTTCATTTCTTTGGTAAAAAGACTGTCTATTACCAAATCGTCTGCACTACTGTATTCTGATGCTGAATTTTCTGTACCTGCGGAATTATCCGCTAATTCCTTTTTCTCTTTTTGGGTGCAAGACATCAGAAGTAGGCTTGCCAAAAGAAATACTGTTTTTTTCACTTGTGTATGTTTTTTTAGAATGTTTATTTTATTCTCCAATTTTAATAATGAGGTCATCTTGACTTTTAAAATTTCTTGCAAGAAATTTTAAAGTATATTTTTTAGCTCATTTTTTCATTTAGGAACAAAACGATTCTGCTTTCAGCATATTTATATGCTAAAAAATGAAGGTTTTGCTAAAAAATTTTGAAAGAATATTTTTCAGAAAAGAAATTGATTATCTCAATTTATTTGTTCGGAACCATTTGTTTCGAAATAGCTCCAAATTGAGTAGCACTACTATTTTTCTGATTTTTTTTAAGAAAAAACAACCGGAGGTGGCCGTACAGAAAATGCCATATAGTAATCTCCTGAAAAAGAAGGCGATAAATTATAGCTGATTAATTTTTGATAAAAAGGATAAAAACGAAGCTGTTCTTGAAAAGAAATATCGGCAGAAACCACAAACCCTGAGGTCTCGTTATTCACTACACCCGAAACCGACGGATTGTCTTGTCTATTGAATTTAGAGTCCGACGTATCACGATTGCTGTATGCATAATGTTTTTTTTGTGGTTCTACGGTTTTAGTTTTTTGTATCTTCTTTTTCCAAACAGAAGATTTATTTTTTTTAACAACAGATTTAGCAATTGATTTTTTATCAAAAATTGCAATTTTCTCTTTAGCTAAGGCTTTTTTTTCTGTTTTTACAAATACTTCATTGCAAATATAGTCACCTCCTGTAACATCAATAGAAGCCTGACTATCCGAATAAAGAGTATCGTGATTGGCGTGTACAATAGCTTCACCTGTTTGCGATACAATAGTGTCTTTCAAAACGTACAATTGCGCATTTGCGATTACGCTGCAAAGGACAAAGAAAACAAGCATCTTCTTCTTGAAGAAAGAAGAAAAAGCTATTGTTTTGTATTTCTGTACTGTTTGCAACATTAATTGTGTTTTTTTGTTCTATAAAAAAAAGTTCAATTTATTTTTTAAAAAAATTGAGGTAACCAGCAGCATTGATCTTGTATTTTTTTTAAGAAATAGTAGTATCTGCCGAACTATATAAATCATCATTTGTGTTTTGAGCGATATTTAAATAGAGTAACCTCAATTATGAAAAAACAACTATGGTCAATATGTCTGAAAATAATTCCTTTTTTTTAATGATGCAAAAGAATGACAATCTGTTTTGAGAGCAAAATCCCCACCCCCTCTCGAAACCCTCTTTATTTTAAATTTCTATTAGTCAGGGGGTTGTTGAAGATGAAAGGAAAGAGGGCAAGGTAAATTTAGCTTCAACTGAAATCTCTACATGCTTATTAGGTAAGAAAAAGCATTGTTCTTTTAGTGTAAAACAATCGAATATAGATTCAACTAACAAATGTAGAGGAAATACAAAACGTGAAAAGGAGAAGGAGACAAATTCTTCATAAGTCTCTCTCTGGATTTTAAAATCTAAAATGTATAGGATTAATTAAACATCAATATAATCTTTCAGCCATGTTTCCAAGTGGATTTCTGGAATGATGTTCACTTTTTTGCGTACATTATAACGTTTGTTTTCTATAGTTTTTAGAGATTTGAAAGTACAATTTGCAATTTCTTTTGTAGAAAATCCCAAATAAAGATAAGCACAAAATTCAAGTTCTGCAGGTTTAAAATCTGGATTTAGGGTAATTAATTTGTTTAAAAAATGAGGGTAAACTTCTTTGAACCTTGTGAAAAAGTGTGGGCTATTGTTTTTTGCCATATCTACCAATTCTCCAAAGGATTCATTAACCTGATTCTTTAAAACTTCTACTTTTTGATTTGATTCTTGCAGGTGTACTTCCAATATTTTATTTCTTTTCTTTGCTCTACGAATGATTATATACAGTAATACAACTAAAACAAGAGTAACCAGTGTAGACATCATGATGATTTTACTTTTTTTATATACAAAATCCTCATTTTGCTTGTTCATTAGTATCGCGATGGCCTTATCTACGGCTTTTTTCTGTTCTACTTTTTGGGCTTCTACTTTTTGATTGTATAGTTCTAGATATTTTTCTTGATTTTCTTTGTCCCCCATATCTGCGTATATTTGCGCAATTCTATTGAAAACGGAGTTCATATCAGAAAGATTCAGCTTTAGAGAGTCTATCTTTTTTATTACTTTAAAATAGTGAGAAAGGGATTTTTGCGGGTCTTCTTTTTCGTAAAAAACCGCCAATCCTAAATCTCCTACTCCGTAAGACTTCTTATAGTTGATAGAATCCAGAAATTTGCATTTTTGAAACATATTCAACGCAGATGTTCTGTTGTTGGCATATAAATAGTCTTGTCCTGCATTAAAATAATAATGCAATAACAAATCGCTATCATTAGTTTCTGACAAATAGGGCAGAATTTGTACGGTTAATCCATTGTATTTATCCAAAGAGTCTAATCTTTTTTCATCAAAATAGATGGTACCTAAATTTTGGTACGTTTTATACAATTCTTTCTTTGCTAAATATTCATTTTTGTGTTTTTCTAGATTATGGATTACTTTGTAGTAATTGTCTTTTGCTTGCATTGTTAAATCTAAATTGGTAAAAATATACGCTTCTAGATTGTCTAATTCTGCATACAGCAGGTAATCTTCTTTATCACAATATTTACGTGCTTCTTCTATGTATTTCAGGGCAATATTATCTAATCCCAATCCCGAAACTGCTAATGCAATATCTAAAGAACTTTTTGCAACTTCAGTTCGGTACTCTTTGGGGGTGATTTTGGACAATTTGTACGCCTTTTTGGCATATTCTAGGGAACTTAAATTATCTTGTTTGATGTATAAGGTTTTCGAAATCTCTAGATTTTTTTCGATTTGCTTTCGGGTTTCATCCTTGTCAGGAGTACACGACAAAAGACTAACACTTACCCATAAACACGTTAAATAATTCCAAAAGAAAGGATTTTTTTCATATTTTCTCATTAGAAAAAAAAGGTCATATTTCAGTGGATTCTTGTTCATTATTCCCAACTAATTTGGAGTCGTTAAATTAATATTTAATTCTGAAAACTAAAACACCAATGTATTTTTGATTCTCCTCTTATACTCTAAAGATTTTCTTCCATTTAGTCAAAGTGTTTCTACTTAGTTTGAAATGATTAGCCACTTGGATATTATTGAGCTTATTTTTTTTTTGATAATCTAATATTTTAAGAATATCACTTTTTTTATAAGATCGACATCTTTGATTGGCTAAAGATTTCTCTTTTTCTGCTGTACCAAAAATTCTTTTATTAAGTTCAAGAACATCAAGAGAAGACAATCGTTCTTTCTGTAGAATTGGTAGACATTCATTGAGTTTCTCTGGAAATTTTTTCTTTAAAATATCATTATAAATCAGCCTATAGTTAGGAATCGACTCTCTCATATATCAAATTTTAAACATTTAATCACTTTACTTTATATTTAACAGGTTCATTTTCAAAGAAGAATATTATATTAAGTCAGTCCAAAGACACATTTAATAATACAAATATCAATATAATATCATCTTAAAAATGATAACTATCTTATCTTTGAAAATACCTCAATTGTTATAAGAATAAACCAATACTTATTGTTTGAAAAGCTTTTAAAAGGTTCTTTATAAGCTTCAAATATCTAATTCTTAGACTGATAAAGATAAGATCCTACTAATCTTTATCAGGTTTTGTATTTGCTTATCCATTTATACAGAGTTGTTTTTGGAATATTGTATTGTATAATTACTTCAGCTCTGGACATTTCTCCAGAATTAATCTGCTCTAAAATAAAATCAATTATATCCTTTGTATAAATATTCTTACGAAACTGAGGAAGACTTGTAGTTATTTTATTTTTCTTATTATTGTTAGGGGGTGCATACAAAATCAAATGCTGTGTATATAATCTGAAAAAATCATACTCCAAAAGTTTACTCCATTTTAACAAAAGTTCCGTGTCTATGCTATCAGCATTAAACATGTCATTAATCTCTTTTTCAGTACAATTAAAAAAATTACAAATACGAGTCATTTGTATTGCAAGTTCTAAAACCTTTTTTTTGATTAATTCTCCAATACTGATATTTTTGAAATTCATTTTCAATTATAATTTTTGAATTGCAATAATGGACATTCAAAAAACAATCTCATAAAATAAAGAGTACCATTGAGGTATTATTTTTTAAAAAAAGGTAGTATTGACTTGTAAAATAGCTTTAGAGAACCATTAGCCTCCTAAAGTTTTAATCCACATCTCAGTGGCATCATCTACAGGAATATTCAATTTTTTTCTTAGGCTATTTTTTCTACCTTTTACAGTATGAATGGATGTAAAGGTAATAGATGCAATGTCTTTGGTTGTAAATCCAAGAAAAATGAAGGCACAAAGTGTAAGCTCAGAAACCCGTAATTTGGGATATATTCCTATGAGTTTATCAACAACTTCGGGATAGACTTCGCGAAAACGGGTAAAAAATTCTGGACTGTTGGATCTAGCAAGTTCAATTACTTCTTCAAAAGCTTCATTTAATTTTTTTTGAAGTTTCTGTCTTTCAATTTCTTTTTGGTTAATTATAGTATCAGATTTGCTTATTAGCTGCTTTCTTTTCCGTTTCACAATAATAAACACTCCTATGAATAGAAAAACGTTTATAATAGTTATTGCTATATATGTATATTTTTTGTTTTGGTCATTTTCATGCTGCAATTTTTCTTTCTCGAATTTAATAGTTTCATCGATAACAAAACTTCGCTCTTTCTCTTTTGATTTATTCTGATTATATTTTGTCTCATTAAATAAATTCCTAAAAAAAGTTGCTTTTTCTGTGTTACCTAATTGAGTATATATATATTCAAGATTGGAATAAACTTCTGATAAATGCCATTGTAAACTATTTTTCTTATTTTCATTAAGGATAGTATGATAATATCTAAGTGCTTCATTATATTTCCCTTGAACCGTATTAAGCTTTGCCAACCCCATAAAAGCATCTATAAATTCTGGAGAATTTATTTTTTTTGAAATTACTATTGACTTTTCGTAATAATACTTAGCTGAATCAACTTTTTTCTCTGATAAATAATAATCCCCAAATGCTCTAAAAAAAACAGCTTTCTCAAAATAAATATCACTATTTTCAATCTTATCAAATATCTTTTTCTCCTGAATGAGATAATAATACATTGAATCTTTTTTGCCAACTTTTGCATAAATTTCACTCAAAAATCCATTTACAGATGCTTCTGAAACAATATGATCTTTAATTCTATTGGTATTCTGAATAAGTTTTAAAGATTTTTGAAGGCTTTTAATTGCTAAAGAATAAAGTTCGAGATCTTTGTAATTACCTGCCAGCAAAGCATAATTTCGATAACCTAATTCAGGATCTTGATCAAAAAGTTTACTATATGACATCGATTTTTTAATATATCTAATACTTTCACCATATTTTTCAACATCATACAACGTAGCAGCTATATAAAAATTACCTAGTATCAATCCTCTTTCATAATTTATTTTTTCTGATTTTAAAAGAATCTTATGAGAAACAAGTAATAATTTACGGATATCATAATTCAGATAAAACTGTTCTGCTACCTTGGCTAGGGAATCTACTTCTTTCTTTATTTTATGTTCCTGAGCAAAGAAAATTCCATAAAATAAAATAGCAAAAAGAAATGAAAATTTTGTTATAAAGATATAGTATTTTGACCTATTTAGCATTTTGATTAATTTTCATAAAGTTTAAAATTGTCTATTTAATCAGCAGAAAGAATTATACCAGTAGATGGATTTTCATTCTTACCTCTTTCCAATCTGTCAAGCAAAGAAAGATAAAGGTTCATTTTACCAACGTGTTCAGCTTTAAAACGTCCAATCTTTAATTCTACAGCCAACAATAATTGTAAGCCTCTATGAAAGAAAAGTAAATCTCCAAAGTATTCTTTATTATTATATTCTAAATGGTATTGATTACCAATGAAAGAAAAGCTTTTATCTAATTCCAATTCTTTTACTAGTTCTTTAATTCCTAAAAAAACCAGTTTTTTGGGGATCAAGAATAAAATCAGGGGAAACTAAATTGACTTATTTTTAAATCACAATCGTTTTTTTGATAGAATATTTACTGATTATACAACCTGAGAATCTCCACCAGTTCAGGTATAGATCGTATCTTCAGCTTCTCAAACAACCTGTTTTTGTAAGTACTGATCGTGGATGAATGAAGATTCAGCTGATTAGAAATTTCTTTGAGGGGAAGACCTTCTGCAAGTTTATTGGCAATTTGCAATTCGCGGTCTGATAACGCTTCAAAGGGAGATTTTTTTGCCGCGCCATTTAATGATTCTAAAAAGATAGCTTCTTTTATATTGTCACTTACATATCGGCCCTTACTGAGCATCGCCGTTAAGGCAGTCTCAATAACTTCAGTGGAGCTTAGCTTGCTGAGATAGCCACCAGCACCCATTTTCAGATAACGCATCCCATACAACTCTTCATCCTGCGAAGAAAATATTAAAATTTTTAATTCAGGCTGGTGAATTTTTATGTAATCTATTGCTTCCTGAACAGTACCATTAGGCATATTAACGTCCATAATGGCCAGATCAAATTCTTCTTTCAGAATTAATTTATACAGCGATTTATAATCCTCTACTTCTGAAATAATGGCATCGGGTCTGAATCGTTTGATTGTTTGTATCAAACCCATTCGGACGATACCATGATCATCTGCCACAACAATGCGAATGTTTACTTTTAAACCCATCATTCTATAAATTTACGTAAAAAAAGGGAAACCGTAGTGCCTTTATTTTCAGCGGAAATGATTTGGATGTTTCCATTAAGCAAGGATATAAAATTTTTTACAATTTTCAAACTTAATCCAACTCCTTTCTCGCCCGCAGTTCCCAGGAATATGGGATTATCATAAGTGTAGATCGCAGATAAATACTTTTCATTCATTCCTGTCCCGAAATCAATTATGGAAATCACAATCTGATCACTTTCCGTAATTACCTGTAAATAAATATCTTGATCCGGAAAGGAGTATTTTAGCGCATTGTTAAAAATTTTATCTAAAACATATTCGAGCAACAGGCGATCGCTTGCAAGCCATACATTCTGATCACCTTTAAAATAAAATTTAATGTTTTTTTCTTTTAATTTTGCAGCGTATTTTTCTTCTAAATAGTGAAAAAGATTCATCACCATCATTTTAACGGGTTTAATCTTAAATTCACCGTATTGTGTTTTTAGCCAGGCAATGCTGTCCTGGGTAGTTTGCAGATTCTTCCGGGCATCGCGTTTTATCTGCGGCAACAACTTAAAAAAATCTTCCTCACTTAAAGTTTTTTGCTCCAGCTCTTCTATAAGCCACAGAAAAGTTCCAAACAGTTCTTTTGAGTCATGAGACAATATCGAGATCAGTCCGTTCTTGAAATTGATTTCGTTTTCCAGTCTTTCGATTTTTAATTGGAGTTCGTTGATAAAATCATTCATAAATTAAGTATCACGGTTTTAGAAGCTGTTTGAATTATTTTTTGAAAGAAGGCAGAAAGGGTTATATTGCTTCAATGCAACTAAAAACATATAGTTCAGACCTTTCTTCCAGAAGGCAGCAAGTTAAAAAAAATATCATATTAGTTTAAAAAAAATCAAATGGGATTTACCTGAAATAATACATGTCCTTTTTTATCTCACAAAAATGACTGTGTCAGATTCCATGAGAATTTTGACTCTGGCAGACTGTTTACCGGTATTATCGAAAATAGAGAAAAGGTGAAATATAGAACAGTATCAACAGATTACTGATCACAAACAGCTGAATGATGCAAGATAAAAAATGGCAGCCTGAAGTAACAATCATTGATAGCCAGACTACCAAAATACATCTACAGGTATTGAAAATATAGGGGTTTGATGAAGGAAAAATCATCAAAGTAAGACAACGTATTTATGGCGATACTTCAGGAAATCTTTTGGGCAGTTTTGTATTTTCCGACAATTACATGATGAAACCACAGCCATAAAATGCTGTCACAAAATGCATTCAGAAAACGAATTATTGGAAGGCATTCACCTTATTTATACTGATGAAGGAATTTTTCATCAGCCAATAAGAGGATTCATTTTCAAAAAGTATTGTTAGATTGCCGTAAAGCTGTAATAAACATTGATAGAGTAAGTGGTATTTTCCTTACCAACCAAACTTTGTGCACCCGCAGGTGATATGGTGTATCTTACGTTCAGTCCGCGGTCCAAAACCGGTGTTCCGTTAAAGAGGAGTTTTTGAGGCGTTTTGGATAAGGGAACATTTACAGAACTTCCATCCACGCCAATTTGTAAAATATTTGAATTAATGCTGGTCTGCAGACCGCCTTTCTTGAAATAATTTTCGTCCGATTTAACATACAGCTCAAAATTTTCATTATTAGACAACATAATTTGGTTGGGAATCATTTGTGACTGACCGTCAGTGTAATGGGCTGCAGTATTAAAATTGAAGTTTACATTGCGTCCTGAACCGGGGATGGTGATCTCCGAAAGAGGAAGCACCTTTAGCTGAACAGCTGTATTTTGCAAACTGTTAATTGAGTTATCTGTACTTCTGGCATTGAAGTTCAATTCAAATGTGTAAGTTCCGGCTTCAAAAAAAAAGTTTTTAAAATCATCCGCAGATACATAAAGCTCCGGAATGAAGTTGCTTCTGTTTCCCGCTACAACACTGAAATTAGCAGCGGAAAAATTCTGAAAATCGGCAGACAAGGCTTTGGTTGTGAGTCCGGATCCGTTACTACCCAATTTAATGCTTGCTATATTTCTGGTTCCTGGAACACCTTTAGAAGAAGTAAACTGAATGTTTGTGGAAGCAGCTTTCGCCCAAAAATTAAAATCGACCGTATGCGCGATTTCCGTATTTCCCAAATCCCATACCCGAGTGCTGGTATTGCGGTAGTCATTCAAAGAAGATATTTCTATGTATTTTGTTAACGAGTTTGTGATCCATCGCATAGATGAAGGAATGACTAAAACTGTTTTAAAATTACGTGGTGTGAAATCATTATAATTCTGAGTGATATCCATGGAGTAATTCCCGGCCCGAAAGGCATTGGCAGTAAATTGTGAGGCAGGAATTTTAAATGTAAAATTGATATTTCCCCGGTTGAATCCTCCCGCCAGACTGATCGATGGTGGTTCAAACCATTTTATAGCACTTGTACTGAATGACTGAAAACCTGGCAAATAACCTGAAAATCCAGTAGATGGCAGCTGTCCGCCCATACTTTCTAATTGCCACAGAAGAGTGGAACTGGGTAAAGTAAGTGAGGAAGAAGAGTGAGTAAAATTTGGCCCGGAAACAGAGGTAAATGTAGGAGCTATGGGAAATAATCCCAAAAAAGCATAATCCCAGTTTGTTCTGTTGGCGTTCGTCATTACCCTTATAGGCACTGAGGTAAATTCGTTCCTGTTAAAAATAGTATTGTCAGGAACCGACAGGTACACATCCTGAGCTTTCATGACTGTAGCCCCACAGAACACGGTAAAAATTCCTATTAGAAAAGTCTTCATCTTTTTCATACTTTTAAATTTAAAACTTTTTCACCTTAATGTTGGTGTCTTTCTTCTTATATTCAAAAACCACGGTTTTTGAATACCCTTCTTTTGTCACCTGAATAGTTTGGGTAGGTTGTGTATAACTGTATTTGTCATTTTCAATATAAAGGCTGTATTTTCCATCTTTCAGGAAAAACTCAAACTCATTTTTTTGGTTAACCACGGCAGTATAAATCACTCCATCTTCACTTTTTGCATACACCACTATTCCGGTTACATCCGTTTCCAAAACATCATAGGCTTGTTTAATCTCTGTTAATTTCCCACTTACCCTGATGTTTTTCACCAAGCCCACTTTGCGGTTAATATTACTATGTACCATAATAGCAGGATCCATCATCAGTCGGGCACCTGCACTTTCGTTTACCTTCAGTGTGTAAGTACCTTCGGGTACATTCTGAAAAAATACTTTTCCGTTCTTATCCGTCATCGCTACATAATTCTCCAGTTTTACAATTTCATTAACAAGTACCGATTCGCCGGATTCCAGAAGTCCATTGAAATTTTTATCTTCAAAGAACTGAAACACCACTTTATGATTTCCGAGAGCCGTAGCTGTGGTAAAATATTTTTTAATCCCCACTCTGAACTGGTAATAGCTGCCACTGCTTGCATATTCAGCCGTAGATTTATAACCTGAAAGATTAAAATAACCTGTGGTGGACCAGGAAGGCGAAATCTTATATTCCAGATTACCGGTGATATTGCTGTTTAGATTTTTATAAAGTTCCGAATAGAAAGTCCCGGCTGAAAAAGATCCGGTGAGATTATGATTAAACATCTGGAAATTATATGAGGCATAAACATTATAGTTGGCGAAATTATGGGTTACATCATAATAAGAATTTAAATCAAAGACACTGGTTGCGTTCCATTGAGCTGTTCCGTTGAGGGAGAATGATTTATATCTGTAAGATAAAGTTGTTTTCAAACTGTTGAACCAATCCGGTTTATTATTCTCTTTTGAATAAGAATATTCCGCCGTCAGGTTCAATCCGTGAGCACCTAATGTAGTACTGATATTGGCTTCCAAACGGTAAGAAAAAAGTTCCTGCGATGTGTAAAAATTAGCTGTTTTTTGCTTTTCAACCTTTGGAGACAGTAGAAAATTCCACTTTCTTAAAGAAAACTGATACCCTAACCCCAAAGCTTCTGTACTGTTGAAATAATAACGCAAATTAGCAGTATTTCCAGGCTGAACTGGCTCATTCTGGAAACTCAGGAACTCAGGTTCTATCTGCGAATTCTGATATTGTATGAAAGCGCGCTGAGAAGCAGAAAATTGGCGGCCGATCCGCTGATTTGAAAAAAAGGATCCCCGTTTAATCCCTGCATAACTTTTAGTAGCAAAGGAATTAAAAGATTGTATATCCCATTTCCCTATTTTCCCTTCGTAATTGGCTCCCATTGAAGCTCCTGCGTTTTCATCTTTGTTCAAAAGGCCTTTTTCATGGCTCACACCCACTTCCGTACGGATTGAATGTTTATCGTTAATAAAAAATGATGTTAGTGCGTTCGCTACCTGCGTATCTACGTTAAGACGCGGATCATGGTCGAAAATATAGGACACTTTCCCATTGAAAGATTTAGCATTCCCAAAAGCATATTTTGCCCCCACCATGGTAGATCCTTCTGTTTGTTGGAAATAAGTACCATACAGATTATAATTATTTTCCAGCGCGAGAATTTCAATCTGATTATTTTTACCAAATTTGGTAGAAACCTTCCCTCCTCTTCCGAAAACCGGATAATCGTAATCGCTGCTATTAACATTTCCCACCCGTAATACCGTATTTTTTCTCTCCAGTTCCAGCCAGGTATCATACAGGTTGTAACGGCCGTCTTCAAGATAGTAATCTGCGCCAATATTGAAGTGTGATTTCAAATTCTCAGTCACCCGAAATGCTGTGTTTCCCCTCAATTGAAGAAAATTAAGACGTGAACTGTTTTCATTATAGCTCATTTCTGCAAAATTGTTTCCGCTCACCGCTTCGTTTCCCCGGGCAATTTGTCTGTTATGCGATAAAACAACTAAGTAAAGTGTGTTGCTTCCCACAATTTTATTGTCAAGCAGGTCTGTAACTATTGCATTAATATTAAATTCAGGATAAAGTGTATTCTGTTTTCTTACCGCAATTTTGATCTCAACCGTTTGTTTTTCTAAACCTTCCAGCGATACTGTTTGTTGTTTTGGTAAAATTTCCAAACCATCAGGAATAGATTGTAAATCAATCTTAACGGTTCGTTTACTATAACTTTGGTTTTCTACAGTCAGCAGAATTGTGGACTGCGGCAAAGCAGGATTAATGAAATTTTCGTATGTGGCGGTATAAACTGCGATGTTTTTGTTCTCGCCTTTAGCGACGAAGAACGAGGCATTTTCAGTTCTGGTGGCCGTTGGTGTGGTGTAAGAAATCTGGAATTGAATCTCATTGGATTTCAGCTTCATAAAATCCACATTGGCGATCAGTTTCACAGGAAGATTTTTAGACTGTCCCGCACCTAAGGTAAAGTCATTTTTGGGATAGAAAAGCAATCCCGGATAGTTTTCCTTAGGTAGGATATTCTGAATAATAATCTCTTCAGAACTTTTATTCTCAATGATTAGAAAATTAGTAAAAGTAGAACCCTTCTCAACCGCTACACTGTCATTTTCAAAATGGATTTGAATATCTTTCTTTTCCTGCGCAAAGGCCAACGAAAAGTTCAGAAGAACAAATACAAAAAATAAGATTGTTCTTCTTAGGATTGATAACGATATTCCATTCTGTGGTTTCAAAACGTAATTTTAAAATTTAAAGTTTTTTTCGCCTACGCGTAAGTCATTGGATTCTGCCATTTTGATAATAACCACGCCAAGGAAGTTCCCTGAAATGTTCTCTGGTAAAGAAAACTGAACAACCTGATTGGTATCCGGAAGCATGGAGATAGCAATTGAAGGCAATTTTATTTCCTTACCACTGTCTGTGTCTGTGAGTTCAAACTCAACGGTGGCATCATTGATGGTGTTTCCATCATTATGGATACTTACTGCGACTTTTCTGTTCCCTGTACTCTCATTATCTGCCTCTGAAATATTGGTAATATCCAAACTTTTTACATGGTTTCCCGGTGGAGTATAAAAAATGTGAAGTCCCACTTCAAATAAGGTGATAATACCAATACCATTCTGAACACGTGCTTTATCTGCCTGCTGAGGAAGTTGGGTGAAAAACAACATGCTGTTTGTGACGGCAGACTGTGATGCGTTTGCAGGAATCTGCATGGTTACTACAATCTCCTTTGTACTTTTCGCAGGAACTGTTACAGCGTTTTCTAAGGTGGATACCCAGGAAGCATTCGAAGTTTTTGAACTGCCTGCTTCAAGATAAACCTTATTACCGTCTTCTTCTCTAACCCAATCTTTATAGTTCAGGTTAAAAACATAATCCTTATCCGAACTGTTTTGAAGCGTGACTGTCTTTGTTACTTTTTGTCCCGGATTACCTGTGAAAAACAAGCGTGTAGGCGACATAGAGATACTTTGTGCCAGAAGTGAAGAAAAGCCTGTGAGGATACAGAAAATGAAAAGGTGAATAAGCTTGTACATGGTGTAAATAGTTTAATACAAAAGATTTCCAAAACTACTGAAAACATAGCAAAAGGAACCTTTACCAACTATAAATTTTATTATAAAGCAGTCGCGGTATAGATTACTGTTTGCGTATAAGTTCCGGCTGGTTTTCCTAAAATATCAGAAGATGAGGATTTTGCCGCTGGAATGGTGTAGTCCAGATTCAATGTTAAGGCACTTCCAAGAGGAGCATTGGCTACCAAGGTTCTTTCTCCTGGAGATAAAACCACATCGTTTTTTGTTCCGCCCATTGTTCCAGGAGCTGCTGCAGCTTTGATTGTCAAAACATCTACAGGGATTGATTTTAAACCATTAACGAAATTCGGACCACCTGCTTTTACCTTTACATTAAAGACTTTTGTTGAAGTGATTTTCAAAGCGGAGGCCTGGGCAACTGTTTTGTCCGAATTATAGTCCGCTGCAGTAACATAGTTAAAGGCAATTGCACCACCAATTGCTGTACTTCCTGCATCGATAGAGATTACATCTTTCAGGGTAATGTTTACAGTTGTGACTGCGGTTGTATTCTGAGCTTGAACATTCTTGGTTCCTAATATCATTACTCCAATAGTGAAGGCTGTGATTACAATTTGCTTTGTCATGGTAGTATTATTTAATTGTTATTCTTATTTAATTGTTCTCTTTTGAACATTACAAATCTACAGCGGTGATAAAAGTTTCTTTGTAGTGGAAAAAGGAAGTTAACGTAGTAAAATAACTACAGGATTACTCATTGGGTTTAAACAGAAAAACCCTCAATACTTAGAAAATACTGAGGGCATATATATTGATGTGTTTTTTTATTATAAAGCAGTCGCGGTATAAGTTACCGTTTGTGTATAAGTTCCGGCTGGCTTACCTAAAATATCAGAAGATGAGGATTTTGCTGCTGGAATGGTGTAGTCCAGATTCAATGTTAAGGCACTTCCAAGAGGAGCATTGGATACTAAGGTTTGATCCGTTGCAGATAAAACTACAGCACTTTTTGTTCCGCCCATTGTTCCGGCAGCTGTAGCTGCTTTGATAGTTAAAACATTGACAGGGATTAAGTTGGTTCCATTCATAAAATTAGCACCTCCTGCTTTTACTTTAACATTAAAGTTCTTCGTGGAAGTAACTTTTAAAGAGTTGGCTTTAGTAATTGTCTGATCAGAGTTATAGTCTGCTGCAGTAACATAGTTAAAATCAACCGTATTACCAATTGCTGTACTTCCTGCATCGATAGAGATTACATCATTCAGGGTAATGTTTACAGTTGTGGTTGCGGTTGTATTCTGAGCTTGAACATGGTTAGTTCCTAATATCATTGCTCCAATAGTGAAGGCAGTGATTACGATTTGTTTTGTCATGGTAATACTATTTAATTGTTATTCTTATTTAATTGTTCTCTTTTGAACATTACAAATCTACAGCGGTGATAAAAGTTTCTTTGTAGTTGAAAAAGGAAGTTCATGTAGTAAAATAACTACACGGTTTATTCATATGATAAATATGAAAGGCCTCAATACTTTTGTAGTATTGAGGCCTTTTTATTTAAAATTTGTTATTTGCTTACAATGCAGTGGCAGTATAAGTTATTTTTTGTGTGTAAGTTCCCTGTGGTTTTCCGAGAAGTACCCTAGATGCATTTTCCGCCGAAATGGAGTAGGCAATATTTAAAGACTGTTTGGTACCTAAACTTGCATTACTCACCAGCACCTGATCATGTGCAGATAAAGTAACCTCATTCAGAGTTCCCACCAAACTTCCGCCCGGTATTGCTTTTACCTGTATTATATCTACAGGAATTACGTTTGCACCACTTACAAAGTGTGTACCCTCAGATTTTACTTTTACATCAAAATTTTTGGAGGAAATAATGACTAAACTATTGGGAACGGTCACATTTTTTGCTGAATTATAGTCATTTGTATTCCCATAATTAAAATCTACAGCGCCTTCAGAAGCAACAGAACCAATGTCCACTGCAATAATGTCCGATAAAATAATATTTACTGATGTACTTACCTGCTCTGAATTTTGTGCCATAGCCTGTTGATTTCCTAAGGCTATTGCTACCAGAGACAGTGCAATGATAAAGATTTGTTTTTTCATGATTAATAAATTTAGAGAGGTGTATAAAATATTGTCATTCAGAACTAATTATAAATCTAATAACATTATCTAACATTACCAAAGCCTTTTTCATCATTGACTACATATTGTCATCATAAAGTATAAGGATATTTTGATCTGGGGTTAACTCTTATTATGATCTTTTACCGTTATCAGTACGATAGGTCCGAAAACTGATGTCATTATTCATGGATAAAAATTTTAAACTTTACATCATACATTCAAGTCATTTTTGTAGCTGGACCTATTGATATTTTACATGGTAATCATAAAATATTATTTTCGGAACAATCTTTTCCATTTCGTTATACTATTCCTACTTATATTAAAATGTTGTGCAGTCTGAGTGTTATTCAAACCATATACTTTCTGATAATTTAAAATTCTAAGGATAGCTTCCTTATTATATGACCGGTATTTTTGACTGGTCTGCTTACCGGATCTGTCTTCTTCACCAAACAACATTTTATTAACCTTTATTACACTGAGAATATCCAGGTTATTTTTTAATAAAGGCTTAAATTCTTCACTTCTTTGCGGAAACTTTTTTTTAATAAGATCCATGTAGATATAATTATAATTGGGGTAGTTGATCTTTTCCATTATAAAATTGATTTTCTTTGACCTAGACTATGGCCTGGCTTGTTTATTACTATACTTATATAACCATCTGTGCAGCGTTGTTTTAGGAATTTTATATTCATTAATCACATCACTCATACTCTTTTCACCCGTTTCGATGATTTCCAAAATAAAATCAATCAACTCTTTGGTATAGATACTTTTCCGGAACTCCGGCATTTTAGAATGGTCCGTATTCAGATGTAAAATATGATTTACATTTTGAGGAGCAAACAAAATAAGGTGTTGAGTGTAGATCCTGAAGAAATCATATTGTAATAATTTACTCCATTTAAGCAAAATATCCGTATTCATATTTTCCGACTGGTACATTTCTTCAATTTTTTCTTCATTACATTTAAAGAATTTACCTATGCGCTCCGGTTCTATACCGCATTCTTCCACTCTTTGCCGGATCAAAGATCCTATATTTATAGTCTTAAAATTCATGAATAAGATTAGTATTATAACTTCAATAATAATTTTTGAGAGCAATTCTGATCTACAAATTATATGAACAATCGAAATTAATGATTGTTCATATAATGCAGTATTTAGATATTGTGTTTTATAAATAAAGAACTAAAGGTAAAGGCTCTGATAATGGCAATTAATATCTACCATAAGTCGGAGTTAAAATATTGTCATTGTTTGTTGTTCCCAATTGACGATAGGCATTATATCCGCAGACTATTATTCTGTTGGAGTTTTCCAGACCTGTTCCTATAAGCAAACCTGAATAATCTAAATCAAGAGAAGTAAGTATAATGTCACCGTCATATATTTCACTGTTTAACTTAGCCCAGGTCATAATTTGCCCACCGGCATTTGAAAATCTGTAAGCTGTATCCACTCCGAACCTCCACACATAATGATTGGTTATAATTGCCCCGCCATTATCACTAAAGTCAAAATCAACAATTTTTTCACCTGCAGCCATTGTAATATAATTGGTAATATTCTGTAATTCTGATGAAGTTGAAGCTGAAGTTCCCAATCCAATATAAGATTTTGAAATTCCAACAGATTGCGCAGCCCATATGGTACCATTACTTAGCAACGCAAAACTTCCATTATTACCAATCATTACTTTTTTTACAACACCACCAGATGCAGTAGCAGCAGCAAAAGAAGATGTAATTTCTATAGGAGTTGATTTAACGCCATTAGTACCAAGACTTGAGCTTAATCCTGCATTACTGTAAATTCCCCAGGCATATATTTTATTATCATTGGTAATTGCAGTAAACATATCATTGGCATCAACATCATCCCCGCCCCAGATGGATTTTACATTACTTAAAGAAGGTATTTTTGTAAAACTTGTTGTATTTCCATTTACAGTTCCCAGACCTGTTTGTCCATAGACATTACCTCCTGCAGAGTATACATACCCTTTGTTGGTAAGAATAATGGACGCATAAGGTGACATTTGTACCTGTATTGCTTTCTCATCTGCGGTGGCGCCCGTTAATGTAACCTCCTGCCATGTATCAAGATTTGAAAGATTTCCTGTTCCCAATTTTCCATTACTGTTAACTCCCGTAACAAAAATCTTTCCATCCGTATTGATCATAATGCTGGATTGATAACTACCGCTTACTGTCAATATATTACTTTTATAGACTCTTTTAGCAGGAGATACAGCTACCGCGGGTCCGGGTACTCCCAAACCATATGCCGGATATCCTGCCCCTGTAGAGTAATCTTTATCCGCCGCATTACTGAATACCGTAGCATACTGAGTTCCGCTGAACTTTTTCTGCATTAGCGGCTCCGTTAATGTGGAAAAAGAACTTGCAACCCAAAAGGTACTTCCTAAAGCCGTAATACTCACATTAGACTGATCAATTAAACAGTTGGACCACCCGGTACCTGTTTTTACACGGATACACTGACCCGTCTGGTCGTATACCAAAGTACTTTCTGCAGCAGTGCTTCCTGATGGTGTAACAGTGTTATTAGCGTCATCAACGACTGGAAGAACCAATCCGTTTTTAATACCGCCCTTGTTCTTTATGTCTAACACTCCCTGAGGATTCTGTGTATTTATACCTACTTGCGCAGCATAAAAACTCGAAATAAAAATTAGAACTAGTAATGCATTTTTCTTCATTTTGTTGAATATTTTAAGGGTTAAATCTTGTTACTTTTCAGACAATACTTTTTAGAATTATTTCTTAAAAAGCTCTTATAGCAATGTAAAAACAGATGTATAAGATTGTACTTGCAAATTTATAGGATATCAAAAATCTTAATTACAAAACATTAAATCAAAGATTAAAAAAAACTAAAAAAAACAGCAACCAACTAAAAAACAATAATTAACAATTAAATACATATAAAAACAAAAACTATTTTTGTTTTATTGATTCAAACAAAAAAACAATAATTTATTAATTGATTGCTTATTTTTGTATTATTGTTTCAACTCATTTTCTTTTAAAAAAAATAGTAATAATTTTAGAAATGCAAACAAATAATCTTTTACTAGAAAAGGAAAAGGAGTTTATGAAAAATTTCATTTTATTTACGGCTCCGTTTCATTTATTTATGGGAGCCTTCTATTATATCGTAGACCCTGAAGGCATAGGACATATGCTCATCTTTATATTTTTTTTATGTGTAGTATTTGGAGGGATTGTAGGTTTAAAGAAAAATCTAAGTTTTAAATTCCTTTCAACCTTATATATATTCGCCTACTCAATCCTTCAGTATAGCTTTTATCTTCTATACAATTCAATTTTAATACAGGCTCTTTATTATATTCCTATTTTTTTACTTTTAAATTATCATTATAATATCAAAATCATGCTTTTATGGTCTATCTATATAGTTATTTCTTTTCTTAGTCCTTTCCTGATAAGTAAGTATTTTAACATTTCACATCCCCTTAAACTCAGCAAGACCGAAGATCTTATTCAAAGTATATCTACATTTGTTATTGTTCTATTCTGTGTATGCTTTAATCTTTATTACATTAAAATATTTCACAAAATAAAGGAAGATGGAGCCATAAAATCACAAAATGAAGATAAAAAGCCTTCTCTTATGCAGACATTCACGGTAAAAACAACAGACATTAATCATGAAAACCCTGATGCCCCTGAATCGGTAACTTCTGATAAATTCGAAGAACTTTATCAAAAGGCTATTTCCTGTCTCGAAGAAAAAAAACTGTGGCAGGACCCTAATTTTTCTCTTAATCAGTTTGCCGAGATCCTTTGTACCAACCGCACTTATCTTTCCAGAACATTAAAAGAAAAAGGAAATACAAACTTTTACAATCTGCTGAACAGCTATAGAATCAAACAGGTTCTTGATGATTTTGACCGTTTGGAACATAAAAATTTTACGATTGCATTCATTTACCAGAAAGCAGGATTTGCATATCAGGCAAGTTTTAACAGAGTATTTAAACAGGTTACCGGCTGTACAGCAACAGAATACTTACAGCAGGAGAAATACCAGGTTTGATTAAATACTATCCTTGAGATTTCCACTTTTTTGAATTAAACTTGATTTTTTCTTGTCCAGAATCTTAAGAATAACGTATCTGTTTTTGGATCTGCATCTTTGTCCTGCCCTGAAATAAATCACTGTTAATCACCTCATTTAACATTTTTTAGAATGAAAAATCTCTTCTGGGATATTTTCCGAATGAAAACTGACGTTCAATATTTTCCTGAAATCTTTTTTTCTACTACCCAAACCAAATTAGGATTCCAGCCATCTTCGTATTCTGAAAACGCATAAACAGTAAACATTCTATAATTTGCAGGCTTATTGGATTGTGCCTGTATTTTTAAATAATTCAAAAATCAAATCGCTTATATAGTATAAATTTATACTTTATTATAATTTAAAATAAAATTAATTACTAAATTTGTTGGTAAATAAATCCTATTATGCAAGAACAAGCCAACATCACGCAGGAAAAAATATTTGAATTATATGGAGATTATCTTTTGAATCACGGAGAAAAACCGAAAAACGTTTATCTCTTTGCTAAAGAAAACGACTTTGAAGAGAAAGAATTTTACCATTATTTTTCAGGTTTTGAGCAGATTGAAAGAGAAATGCTTAATCATCTTTTCACAAAATCGCTGGAACTCGCCTCGGAGGTTAATTCATCAAGTGAAATAACAGCCAAGGAAAAACTCCTGAATGTATATTATATTTTCTTTGAAAATCTGACGATGAATCGTTCCCTGGTGTTATCCATTCTGGGAAGCAGCAAAATCCAGAATATCAAAACGCTTCAGAAGCTTCGTGAAACCCACAAACAGTTTGTCAACACTTTGGATTTCAACGAATGGGAAATGATTGAAAAAGCAAAAGAAGACCTCCGAAAGTTCAACGAAAAATCAAGACAGGAAGCGCTTTGGCTGCATTTTATTTCATCAATTGATTTCTGGAAAAAAGATACTTCTCCCGATTTTGAAAAGACCGATATTTTTATCGAAAAAACCATAGACACTGGCTTTGAACTGATGGACAACGAACCCTTGAGAAAAGTTTTCGACCTCGGAAAATTCCTTTGGAAGGAAAAATTTAAAATGAGCTAAAGTAAAGATCTGGATTCGGTTTCAAAAAATGACTATTCATGATTGGGGCAGCTATTTCCGCCCTCCGTTCCCGCTTTTTTGTGCCGAAGCTTTTCCGAAAACGTACAAAAAGAGCTCCACTCAGGTCGGGCTGCAATAAAAATGACAGAAAAAAACTTCGATAAACCTTGCCAGACACTGAATATTTAAGCCTCTACGCTTAAAAACACAATAAACAAAATGTAAAAATGAAAACATTAGATAAAATCCCCACAGGAAAAATTGAACGGACGAGCAGTCTCTTGAAAGCTGGTGCAAAAGTAGGAGTCAATTATCTGAAATACTACGGAAACAAAATAACAAAAGACGAAGATGAAGCACGTAAAATATTAAATGAGGACAACGCAACAGATATTTACGATTCTCTGAAAGAGCTGAAAGGTTCCGCGCTCAAAGTTGCTCAAATGCTGAGTATGGAAAAAAATATCCTTCCGGTAGAATACGTAGAGAAATTTTCGCTTTCACAGTTTTCCGTTCCGCCTTTGTCGGGCGCATTGGTGAAGAAAACATTCAGAAAATATTTCGGGAAAAATCCGGAAGATATTTTTGATGAATTTTCCGCCGAATCAGTCAATGCAGCAAGTATCGGACAGGTTCATACCGCAAAAAAGGAAGGTCAGAAACTGGCAGTTAAAATCCAGTATCCAGGCGTAAGAGAAAGTATCTCTAGTGACCTTAAAATGGTAAAACCGATTGCCATGAAAATGTTCAATATCAAAAAAGAAGGGTCGGAATCTTATTTTCAGGAAGTGGAAGACAAATTGTTTGAAGAAACCGATTACAATCTGGAACTTAAAAGAAGTCAGCATTTTGCAGAAGCATGCAGTCATCTTCCGAATGTAAAATTTCCGCATTATTATCCCAAATATTCTTGTGAGAAAATCATTACTATGGATTGGATGTCGGGAATTCATTTTTCAGAATTTACCAAAAGACAGAATTCGCAGGAAGATCTGAACAAAATCGGACAGACCCTTTGGGATTTTTATATGTATCAGATGCATGTCCTGAAAAAAGTTCACGCAGATCCGCATCCGGGAAATTTCCTGATTTCGGAAAATAAGGAATTGTTGGTGATCGATTTTGGCTGTATCAAAGAGATTCCGGAAGATTTCTACATTCCGTATTTTGAATTGGCTAAAGAAGAAAATCTTAAAGATCCTGAAATTTTCCGTGAAAAATTATTCACACTGGAAATTCTCCGCGAAGAAGATTCTCCACAGGAAAAAGAGTTTTTTGCCAAACTTTTCTATGAATTGCTTGAATTATTTACAAGACCTTTTAACAAGGAAAAATTCGATTTTTCTGATGAATCTTTCTTTCAGGAAATCGCCGATCTGGGGCAAAAATATGCAAAAGCAAGTGATATGAAAGGAATGAACACCAACCGCGGTTCCAGACATTTCATTTACCTGAACCGAACGTTTTTCGGACTGTATAACATGATGCATGATTTGAAATCGAAAGACGTGGTAATTAATAATTTTAAAAACTCCTTAAAGTAATTTTTTAAAGAATAAATAAAGACTTCAACAAGCTCAGCCTGACAGTAGAGAAATAATGAAGCGAAAAGTATTAGAGTTGCCGCCCTGAGCTTATCAAAGTGTCTTTAGCAGAATCAGGAAAGAGCGAAGTCAAAAATAAAAACTATAGAAATATGCCTTCAGGATTACCGTCCAAAATCTGTGAAGTCTGCGGACTGCCTTTCAGCTGGCGGAAAAAGTGGAAGAAAAACTGGGACGATGTAAAATATTGCAGCGAAAGATGCCGGAAAAACAAAAAATCAACATCCTCTGGTTCACCAAAGATTTAAGAACGAGAGATTCAGAATCCTTATACAACGCGATGCAGGAAGATCTACCTTTTCTTGCCGTCTATGTTTTTGATTGTGAATTTTTTGCTCAAAAGCAGTCCGGCTGTAGAAGAATTGCTAAATTCAGAGCCAAATTCCTGCTAGAAACGGTTGAAAATTTAAAACAGAATTTAGCCAAACAAAAGATTTCTTTTTTAGTTAAATACGGAAAAACGGCAGATATTTTCAAAGACATTTCCAAAGAATTTGAAGTAGTTAAGATTTTCTGTCAGGAAGAATGGACAAAAGAGGAAGTTGAATTACAGGCTAAAATTGAAAAAGCTGTTCCGTCTGCAATTTGGGAAAAATCGTATTCTCAGTTTTTGGTACATCCGCTTTTTGCATTTAAAGCTTTGGATAACATTCCGTTGCTTTTCACAACGTTCAGACAGAAAATTGAAAAAAATCTCCTGATTCGTCCTGAATTTGCATCGGAAAATGACATGTATGACAAAGCAGATATTCACCTGAAAAGTGATGAAATTTCTTTGAAAATATTAGGTTTTGAAGCTTTTGAAACCGATAAAAGAACAGCCTTCCCTTTTTCCGGCGGAGAAAATGCAGCTTTGAAAAGATTACATTATTATTTCCCGGAAACACAGAATCTGAGCAGATATAAAGACACACGAAACGGTTTGGCGGGAACAGATTACAGTTCAAAATTTTCAGCATGGCTTTCGGACGGAAGTCTTTCTGCGGTAACGATTTATTATGAAATTAAAAAATATGAAAAAGAGTTCGGAGCTAATGATTCAACGTATTGGCTGGTTTTTGAACTGCTGTGGCGGGATTTTTTCAGGTATATTTCTTTACAGTACAAAGATTTAATTTTCCAAAAAAACGGAATCAATCATCAGAGTTATTTTGCCGAAAAAAATAAAATATTGATTCAAAAATGGAAAGATGGAGAAACTGATTCCGATTTTGTGAATGCGAATATGCTTGAACTGAAAAATACGGGCTGGATGAGCAATCGCGGTCGTCAGAATGCGGCTTCCTACTTCTGCAAAATCCTGAAACAGGACTGGAGAATTGGAGCGGCTTATTTTGAGGAAATGCTTATTGATTACGATGTTCACAGCAATTATGGCAACTGGATGTATCTCGCCGGAGTCGGAAATGATAACCGTAACAGAACTTTCAATCCCGAGAAACAGGCAGAAATGTATGATTCCCGCCAGGAATTCAGAAGATTATGGATCAAACAGTAAAACATACCGCTCAATTGATTTTTCCACATCAGCTTTTTGAGGATGTGGATTATCTGGATAAAAATCAGCCTGTATTTCTGGTAGAGGAATTTCTGTTTTTTAAACAATATTCTTTTCATAAACAGAAGATTGCGTTTCACCGGGCAACCATGAAATTTTATGAAAATGAGCTGAAAAAAGCAGGTTTTGAAGTTGAATATATCGAAAGCTCATCGAAATTTTCAGACCTCAGAAATTTAATTCAAAAGCTTGAAAAAGAAGATTTTAAAACCATAAAAACAACTGATGTCTGCGACAACTGGCTGGAAAAAAGGCTCGGAAAGACAAAACTGGAACTCGAAATGCTGGAAAGTCCGCTTTTCATCAATACCAAAGAAGATCTGAAAGATTATTTTGAAGACAAAAAAGCTTATCATCAGACCGATTTTTACAAACAGCAGAGAATCAAGCGAAATATTCTGATGAAAGCCGGAAAACCTTTGGGCGGAAAATGGACCTACGACACAGAAAACCGCAAAAAATATCCGAAGAACAAAAAAGCTCCTGCTATTTATTTCCCGCGAAACAATGACTTTTATGAAGAAGCGAAACAATATACTGAGAAACATTTCGCCAAAAATCACGGGACCCTGAGCGATGAGCAGCTCTACCCGACCACTTTTAAAGAAGCCGGGCAATGGCTGGAACAGTTTCTTGAGAACCGATTCCACGAGTTTGGTATTTATGAAGACAGCATTGTGGAAAAAGAACATTTTCTCCATCACAGCGTCCTTTCTCCGTTGATGAATATCGGACTTTTAACGCCTGAAAATGTTCTGGAAAAAGCAATATCATTTGCACAGGAGAATCATATTCCGGTGAATTCTCTGGAAGGTTTTGTGCGCCAGATTTTGGGTTGGCGGGAATTTGTACGGGGCGTTTATGTTTATCAGGGAACGTATCAGCGAAATAAAAATTACTGGAAACATCAGCAGAAACTTCCGGGATCTTTTTATACTGCCCAAACTGGAATCCGGCCGATTGACAGTACACTTCAGAAAATTCTGAAAACCGGCTATGCCCATCACATCGAAAGACTGATGATTTTTGCCAATTTCATGAATCTCTGTCAGTTCAGTGCCGATGAGGTTTATCAGTGGTTTATGGAAATGTTCATTGATTCTTACGATTGGGTGATGGTTCCGAATGTGTATGGAATGAGCAGCTATTCGGATGGCGGAAAAATGAGCACCAAACCTTACATCAGCGGAAGCAATTACATTAAAAAGATGAGTGATTACAGCAACGGAGACTGGGCGGAACAATGGGATGCCCTATTCTGGAATTTTATTAATGACCATCAGGATTTCTTTGCCCAAAATCCAAGACTGGGAATGATGCTGAGAACGCTGGAGAAGATGCCGGAAGAAAAGAGAAAGCAGCATGTTAAAACAGCAAAGAAGTTTATTGGGAATGTTAAATGATTCTTTTAGCCACGCAAGAAATGTTTGAATATAAATCCTGAAAAAGAAAAAAAGGCTTCGATAAGCTCAGCCTGACAAAGCAGAATAAAAGTTAGTATAAGAGATATCATCATGAACTATTTCAGTTAAAAAAACAAAAAAATGAATAAAAACCTCAACATACAACAAATCGACAGAATCATCGAAATGGCGTGGGAAGACAGAACGCCGTTTGAAGCCATACAATTTCAGTTTGGAATGAGCGAATCGGAAGTGATTGAACTGATGCGTTCGGAGCTGAAAGAATCCAGTTTTAAGCTGTGGAGAAAAAGAGTGAACTCCGGAGTGAGCCAGAAACATCTGAAAAAAAGAAGCGAAGAAATCAACCGCTTTAAATGCAGCAGACAACGGATGATCAGCAATAATAAAATATCCAAAAGGTAATTAATCCTACCATAAAAGAATAGTTTACAAATAAGTTAGTTGTTCAAAAGAGCATAAAAGTTTGATGTAAATGGCTTCGACAAGCTCAGCCTGACAGTAGAGAAATAATTAAGCAAAAAGTATAAGAGTTGTCACAATGAGCTTGTCGAAGTGTCTCAAATTAAAAAAGTCTACGCTCATAGCGTTAAAATATCAAAAATAAATCATTATGAAATCGCCATTATTAGCTTGCTCAAACACCAATGAAGATACAGCGATTCCATGTGATCTTAAAAAACAATAAATATCTGCATATGAAAAATATCGTCATCATCGGTTGTGGAAAAGGTATCGGACTGGCAACGGCAAACAACCTTGCACAAGAAAACAAAATCATCGGAATTTCCAGAACAGAAAATCCGGAACTGAATCATCCGAATATTGAATTCCATACCATGGACATTCTTTCGGGAAATTTAGATGAAATCAGCTTTCCGGATGTTATTGACGGATTGGTTTATGCGCCAGGCAGCATTAATTTGAAACCTTTCAACCGGCTTTCTTTGGATGATTTTAAAAATGATTTTGAAATCAATGTTTTAGGAGCAGTTAAAATTATTCAGAAGCTTTTGCCCCATCTTAAAAAATCTGAAAGTGCATCGGTTGTTCTTTTCAGTTCGGTCGCTGCAAAACTCGGAATGCCTTTTCACGCTTCTATTGCGGCAAGTAAAAATGCTGTGGAAGGTCTTACGAAAAGCTTAGCGGCAGAATTTTCGGGCCAGAAAATCAGGGTCAATGCCATTGCACCTTCTTTAACGGACACGAATCTGGCATCACAACTTTTATCAACCCCGGAAAAAAGAGAAGCTTCTGCGAAAAGACATCCGTTACAGAGAGTGGGAACTGCTGAAGAAATTGCGGAAATTACGGCTTTTTTGGTTTCGGACAGATCTTCCTGGATCACAGGGCAGGTTATTGGAATTGACGGCGGAATGGGAAGTGTAAAACTGTAATTACAGAAAAAATATTTAGCTTAAATTTGCGCTATGAATACTGACTTTTTCATTGATTTACTGCATCAGGTAAAAGAATTTGAAAGCTCCGAAGCCTATAAACCTCACTCCACTGTTGAGGATTTCCGCTTGTGGCTGAATGATAAAAAATACAGAACGGAAAGCCCGACAAAGCTTTTTAAAAATGAAAAGCATCAGGTTTCTTTTACAGAAAATGAAATCTGCAAACAGGTTTTACTTTTGGGACGGTATTCTAAACAATTGATCAGAAAAGGCCTTCATAATTTCCCTGAATTGGCCAATGAAGAATTCACCTATCTCTACCGGCTGAAAGACGAACCGAATCTCACTAAAATTCAGCTGATTGAAAGAAACGGACACGAAAAACAGACCGGAACGCAGATTATCAAACGTCTTCTGGAATATGACCTAATCGAGGAAAAGAACGATATTGAGGATAAAAGGAGTAAACGCCTCAACATCACCGAAAAAGGAGAAGATTATTTCCACCGTTCCGTTGAAAAAGTGAATATGACGTCCAGAATTCTTGCAGGCAAGCTTGAAAATAAAGAAAAAGCAGAACTTTTAGAATTGCTCAGAAAATTGAATGATTTTCATTCACATGTATATTCAGAATACAGAAGTTTAGATATTGACAAAATCTTTGAATTGTCTGGTTCTTAAAAGGCTTTATTGAGGATCCCTAATTCCTGTTTAATAAAGCTTAAAAGAATTAAATCATCTATAAAAGTGTTTGAAGATACGCCCGTTGACTCAATTAAAAAGACAAAATGTTTATTCTGTTTAAATAAACGAAATAGAACGGTCTCAATGGTAATCTTTGATACAATTCAAAACTTTAAACAAAAAAAATCCCGGATTAACCGGGATTTTCAGTTCTTCTATTTATTTTATCTCTACAGGAACTGAGATTTTATCCCAATCCATAGTAAATCCATTATTGTTTATTTTATACACCAGATTTTCCTGTGTGGCTGGTAAAGCTTTTGTTTTTACCTCTACACGTAAAGCATCTTTAGCTTGTTCGTATTTATAAGCGCCCCACTGTTTTGGTTCTTTATTAAAAATCGCAGTCCAGGTTCCGCTCTGTTTAGGGATTAAGAAAAAGCTGTATTTACCTGCAGGTAGTTTTTTACCCTGAACAGTAATATCTTTATCCGTTTCAAAAGTAGTTGCTTCATTAGCACCCGCACGCCAAACTTTATCATAAGCTTCTAAACCGCCCCATATTGTACGTCCTTTTACAGAAGGACTGCTATAGGCTATTGTAATAGTTGCATCTTTAATTTTTCCCGTAGCCGTAGCCGGAGGGCTGGCAGGTTTTTTAGCCTCCTGTGCAAAGGCATTCACTGAAAGTGTTACGGCAGCAAAAAGTACGGTAGCAGATTTAATCATTGTTTTCATACTATTTTTATTTGTTTATTTTTGTTATTGTTTGTTTACGAATTTACTACTTTCTGTTTATAAAACAGCATTATGATTGCCGAAAATATAATAACTGCCGCTGCACCAATTACATTAAGCCAAAGGAATGAAATGATATCAAACTGATAAACGGCAATAACTGTAATTTCTGATAAAACTGCAGAAATAAATACATTTGAGCCATTGATTTTTTTATAGTAAAATGCGACAAGAAAAATTCCCAATATCGGGCCGTAGAAAAGAGAACCCAATACATTAACCGCCTCAATGAGAGAACCCATCTGTGTGGCAAACATGGCTACTCCGATTGAGAAAATACCCCAGGCCAACGTATGCAGACGGCTGTACTTCAGTTCGGTTTTTTCATCAGGAATTTCTTTGCTGAATATCAAATGAACATCTTTTAATGAGCAGGCGGCAAGGGAGTTCAGTGCTGCCGAAATGGAACCCCAGCTGGCCAGAAAAATGACGGCAAACAGTAAACCGATCATCCCTACAGGCAGTGTATTTTTCACGAAATACAGGAAAATGTAATTCGTATCCGTTTTCTCCGCATTATAGTTTGATTTATTGATCGCTTCCTCTACCCTGCCGTGCAATGCTTTTACTTCTGTTTGTGTATTTTTAAAATCCTGAATTGTTTTTGTAAGCTGAGGAGAATGAGCTTCTTTAAGCCTTAAAATTTCTTTCGATTCTGCATTAAATTTTATTTGTAAATCCTGATGTTCTTTTTCAAAAACCGCAGCCTGTTCAGGTTTTGTTTCCTTTAAGTATTGATAGGAACGTTCGTTAAAATAAATCGGAGCCGGTTTAAGAGAAAAGAAAGCGAAAAGTAAAGCACCGATAAGAAGAATAGCAAACTGCATCGGAATTTTGACCAATCCGTTCAACAGCAGACCCATTTTCGCATTGGTATTGTCTTTCGCGGTAATATATCTCCCAACCTGGCTCTGGTCTGTACCGAAGTACGAAAGTGCCAGAAAAAAGCCACCAATTAAGCCGCTCCAAATATTGTATTTATCTTTCCAGTCGAATTCTGTAGTAATTACGTTCAGCTTTCCGGATTTCCCCGCAAGATAAAGTGCATCATTAAAGCCAATTCCATTCGGCATATTCTGAATGAGCAGATAGCCTGCAAAAGCCATTGTTCCCAGAATAATGAGAAACTGTAATTTTTGAGTGTGAGCGATCGCTTTTGCTCCGCCAACATAGGTATAAATCAGCAGAATACCCCCTGTTAAGACATTCGTTAAATAAATATTCCAGTTTAAAACGCTTGATAAGATGATACTTGGAGCGTAAATGCTGATTCCCGTTGATAAACCTCTGGAAAAAAGGAATAACAGTGAAGTGAGTACCCTTGTTTTTTTATCAAAACGATTTTCTAAATATTCATAGGCCGTATACACATTCAAGCGCTGAAAAATCGGGATGAAAGTAATACAGATCACAATCATCGCCAAAGGCAGACCAAAATAATACTGCACAAAACGCATTCCGTCTGTATAAGCCTGTCCCGGTGCTGAAAGAAATGTAATGGCACTTGCCTGCGTAGCCATAATACCGATAAGCACAATGTACCAGGGCATTTTATTATCTGCTTTCAGGTAGGATTCGTTGCTTTTCTGACCACGACCGATGAATACGCCGTAAACCACCACTGCAACAAGTGTAACAATAAGAACTGTCCAATCTATAGTACTCATGCCCAGAATTTAGTAAACCCATAATAAAATGTGATCTGCAATACTAATGCAACAACCATTAGTATATACCAGGTATTCCAATTTTTAAATTGCTTGTTCATCAGTTTTTCTGTGCAGATAAAAAGTTTAAAAATAAACGTGCCGCCCCAACATTTCCCGCAGGCAGTTGCCTGAAAAATGCCAGCGATGTATAAATAAAATTACCCTTTCCGTATCGGGCATATAAAGTTGATCCCTTCAGAGGCTCTTCACCAGTATCATTCATTTCAAAAAGCGGTTCATATGCGGCATCCCATTGAGCAGGAAAATAGGCGCCACGTTCCTGTACCCAGCTTGTAAAATCATCCATAGTAATTTTGTTCGGAAAGTTCAGTAATTTATGATTGGGATTTAAAAACGTAACGGCTGCATTCTCTTCAGTAACACGCTTATTGCCAACACTGAAACTGTACATTCCCAATTGGTTAACGGTTGTATCCTGATTGGTGTTATACTGCATCACCAGATTCCCCCCACCCTTTGCATAAGACCATAAAAAAGGCATCCAGCGGCCCAGTTTTTTTTCTGTGTTATTGGCACGAACACCCAGCACTATGGCATCATATTGCCATAGCTTGTTTGGACTGCCGTTTCCAGCAGACTCATCCAAGTTACCATAAAAATCTTCGTCTTTAAGGACATCTACCTGAACTCCTGCGATACGTAGAAACTCAGGAATGAAATCTCCAGCGCCTTCTATATAACCCACTTTTTTAACCTTAGCCTGAATATCTCCTTTCATTACAACGACGGTTGCAGGAGCAAAATATTGTAAGGAAGGCAGATGCGGGTATTGAATTAATATCTGTTTTTTATTATAAGTTACTCCATCCGCAAGAAAACCGGCATCCAATTGCAAACGAGATGAGTGTATAGAAGCCAGCTTAGCTTTTGGAATAACGTAATCCACGGTAAAATCTTTACCTTTTGCTGAATTTATGTCTGCGCTGCCCAACCGTTCTCCGTTATACATCAGATTCAGAGTACTTTTATTGTACTGTTTGTCAGAATTCACCTTAACATTTAAACTCAAGTGTAAATCTTCATTTTCTTTGACAAGATAAAGTGGTTGTGTAAATTTCAGTTCCAGGGCAGGAACTATACGCAAGGCTTCAACCACATCGCCACGAACCGGATCTAATTTCTTGAAAGATAAAGGAAGTTTAACCTGAAACTTTTCTGAACCGATTTTTAAACCAAGCAAAACATTCAGGGGTGATTCTGCCTCAGGCAAACCGATTAACGTATCATTGGGAACAGAAAAAGTGGCTGCGTCCGCAGGTGGTTTTGAAAGCCAGTAAGGTTCTGTGAGTGATGCATCAGCAGGAATCTGAATGGTATGCTGAATGGTAATTAAAGAATCTTTTGATAGCTCTCTATTAAAACTCTCTGATTGACTTATCCATTTTACATTCTCTAAAACAACAGGATTTGCAGTTCTTGAAATCAGATTTAACCTGAAATTGTAATGCTCGCCGGCAACAGCTTCAGCTTGGCTGGTAACTGCCTCACCCATAAATCCGGCACAGCTTACAATGATATTGTCGAGAGATTTCATTTTATCCCTTTTCAGATCTGCATCTTTGATTGCCATGACCTTTTTTCGCAAAGCAAGCAAAGCAGGTAAGCTAAGATCAGGATTATTGAAATTAAAAGCGGAAATAATTTTATCCAATGCCTGGTCAATATCAGCGTTTCCCTGTGAGGTCCACGTCTTTGTTACTCCATCAAATAGTGTTGCTTTTGCGTGCTCACCGATAACGTGGGAAAAATATTCAGTTCTGATGCCGGCCACAGACTGTGTTCCTGCACCCTGGCTTTTGTGTAAACTCCTGCTTAATCCTGCCAATTCACCATAGCCCATTCCCAGCTGAGCATCATATTGCCCAACGGTAACTTTCAGTTGATTTTCTGCGGTGGTATTAACCTCGCCAAACCGAAAAGTATTCCACAATACGCGTTTTGGCTGCCATGTATTAACATATTTCAGCTGATCCGGGAAAGCTGTTTTATCGCCTGCCAGCTTAAAAGCTTTTTCTGCAACCACCGCAGAAGCCGCATGTTGTCCGTGGCCCGCAGCAGCAGTAGGAGGAAAACGACAAATGATAACATCAGGACGGAATTGACGGATTACCCAAACTACATCCGCAGTAATGCTGTCTGCATCCCACTGTTTAAAAGTATCAGTAGTATTTTTAGAGAATCCGAAATCAATGGCACGGGTAAAAAACTGTTGGGCGCCATCTAACTTTCTTGCCTCCAAAAGCTCATGAGTTCTGATTAACCCCAATGCAGCTCCCTGCTCTGTACCTAATAAATTCTGACCTCCATCTCCTCTTGTTAAAGATAAATAGCCCGTTTCTACATTTTGATCGTTGATTAACCAGGAGAGCAATCCTGTATTCTCATCATCGGGATGAGCCGCAAGGTATAAAACTTTAGGAAGGTGTTTAAGGGTTTTGAGTTCGCGGTAAATTTCAGATGATTTGGAAGGCCGAACCTGCTGGGCCGAACAAAAAACCGAATAAAAGCTAAGGACACATACGGTAATTACTTTTTTGAACATTTGAATTTGCTTTGCAGAGCAAATATAAGTAAATCGTTTTTCTTTCAAACATAAAAGAATCAGACTGTAAATTTCACAAAAAAGCTGTTTTAACTTTTTTTAAACTACAAAAGCAACAAAAGCTTTTAAATATTTAAGTTATTTACTTTGTCTGTAAGAAGTACCCTGAAGCTTTGTTGATAATCAAAGATCTTCATCATATGTGAACGTAATGGTGTTGTATTTTCTTACACTTTCTAAAGCATTAACAATGATGTTGTTTAAACTTTAATAATAACTTTTGTGACTTAATAATGAAGCGGGATGCTTATACGTATGTTTCAACGAAGCAACTTCGTTAATTTTATCCTTTGTTCTTTTACAATCAACAGTTTCAAAAATGTAAGCTTTGCGTCAGAAAATAATGTGATGCAGATAAAAAACAGAATTTGATATAGACAACTTTAAACCAATATGAAACACAAAAATAAAACATAATATTACTAATTAATTAATTTTTATTAATTAAAGCGGTTTTTTATTAATTTTTCATAAAAAAAAGCTACATTTGACTTATACAAAATCACGCCTCCATATGAAAACAAAATTTATACAATTCAGTGCTATTTTTATTTCCGGAATCTCATTTGCCCAAGTAGGTATTAATACATCCTCACCCAAAACAACATTGGATGTATCTGCTACAAGAGATAATTCGGGACTGATTACGAATAACACACAAACATTCGGATTACAGGCTCCAAGGCTTACCAGAGCTGAGCTTACCGCCAATACGGCTACCTATGGCAGCGATCAAACAGGAGCATTAATTTATATTACCGATATCACTGGCGGAGATGCAGCAGGACAGCGTATCAATGTTACTGCTACTGGCTATTATTACTTTGATGGAACAGTATGGCAGAGACTGACACAGGCAACCAATGCCATCGCTCCCGCCATTTCTGCATTACAATGTACTACAGCTTACCTAAACCCTGCTACTTATACTGCCGGTACTCCTTACAGCGGAAACCTGAGAATTACTTATACCGGGGGAAACGGAGGTTCGTATAATTCCGGTACTCCTTTTACAGTAAACGGATTAACGTTTCAGCTAAGACCCGGAACGTTGGAATTTGGTGGTGGCGAACTGGTTTTCTCCGTGAGTGGAACTCCTACCACCAACAATGACATGAGTCTTCCTATAACCAGCACTGCAGTTCCTTTCTTAACAGCAGTACAAAACTGTACCGCTACAGTAGGAAATACCAGCCGTGCCGACATTTCATCTGTAGCTGTGATGGGATACCCTACCCTAACAACCGACCCCAATGGGAAACAAGCCTATACTTTACCTCTTGCCAGCCCGGATGGTAAATATTCTATCAGGGTAATATTTGATACTACAAGTGGTACAACCCTTGCCAATCCTAACGTACAATTATTTAATAATACAGGTTCCACCGTTAGTCTGTATTGGAATTATAATACCGAATATGGAGGCTATATTGGTTCAGCTGTAACCACAAACAATATTACTTCAGGTGTATGGGGTGGTATGGCAGACTCATCAACCAGCTGGTTCCCTCAGGGCACAGGGGCAATGGGGAACGCGTACTGGGGGAATATAGGGATTATAGATGGATCCGGCGGCGGACCTGAACATAGAAGATATACCTGGATAGACAGTAATGCTTCTTCAAAAACCGCTTATACCGCAACCATTATGGTAGGAGCTCCCACTTCAGGTAATGCCCAGCCCAACCTTTCTAAAATATTCATAAAGCTGGAGCAGGTAAAAGCACAATAATAAGACAGGCGCTATGAAACGGATGTTATTCATATCCTTTATCATAACCAATTGATACATCGACTGTTTACCAGCTCATTACAAATAAAACAAGGTCTATTTTATACAGAAACTTTGCGCTACCTTTCAGGAATTTATAAAATCATTTTTGAAAAGAGTAACGCAAAGTTTCTATTAATAATTCTGCTTTAATTAAGTGTAAAGCAATGCGACTTTGTCGCTGATGAAGTGGTACGCTTATCCATAAGCTTCAGCGAAGCAACGAAGTTGATTCTATACTTTGCTATCTTATCACCAACAGTTTCAAAAATAGAAATCTTTGCGTCAGAAAAATAGGTTATAGCAGATTAATCACCTGTATCCACAACTCCCTGCTTTTTATTTACACTCAACCTTGTTCTTCTGAACTGGTCTCAGCCATCTTCTTTTCTCTTCTTCTTTGAAGAATAAGATGTGCGGCATCCAGCATTTTCACGGTATGGATGTAAGGCATCACCATATTCCTTTCCGGCAAATTTTCATAGACGCCCATGGAGAAATAGACGATTCCGGACATAAAATAATCAAATTCTTTGATGGTGTATGCACTGAATGCTTTTTTGAAAACCAGCAGAGGATTCCGGTATTCCTTCTCCGAAAGCAGACCAAGAACCCACGGGGAAATCTTTTCCGATCCGGCATCAACCGTCCATTTTCTTTCCTTCAGCATCATGAGGTAACCTGCGCGGATTAACGACCTCATCGACTGGTGAAACTCAAAGATCACCGCCGGATCTTCATTGATCCAGCTATTTCTCTTTACGGCATAATTCATAATATTGCTGAGCCTTTCTTTGGAAACATCCAGCTCATTGAACTGAAAGAATGTTTCCATCAGCTGCAACCCGGAGTTTTTTTTATCTGCCCGAAACCGGGAATTAAAGTTTCTGCTTTTTTTCATGTGTTTTTATTTTTTTATAAATGTAGGAAAAAATTGCAAAAATTCGGATTTAAGTCCGAGATTTTTATAAGAATAAGTAATTTATTTGTTTCCATGACAAAAGCAAATAGAAAAATTGTTGAATTTATAAGGGATGAATGGGTTATCCCTATGAACAATAACAGCAAATTTGCAGTAGATCATAATATAGATGAAAAGACCGTCCGAAGAATAAAAGACGATAAAGATTATCAAATTGCTCTTCTCACGATAATGCGAATTTGCCATGCCAGAAATCTAACTCTAGCCAGCTTTTTTAAAATGGTTGGAATATAGTTTAAGAATACAATATAATTGATAAATCCCGACTAAAGTTGGGATTATTTTTGTGAGAAAATTTTCGAAATCTTTAAGAAGTTCTGTAAAAATACGGATTGAAAATTTTAGGACGGTTTTATTTTTGTGTTTTCCGGAAGCCGTAAGATAATATGAATTAGCATTGATAAATTTAACTTATGAAAAATATCTTTGTTATGATATATCTTGTGTTAGAACATTAACAGAGTTGGCGGCCAATCATACTTGGTATGAAAGGGTCTAAAAATGAGAAAACGATTTTTCATTTTATGCAAAGATAAATCCTCAAAGCTACAGCTTGGAAGATATAGAGATATGAATGTTTGATAAAAGTTCTTAACGAAATACTAAATGTAGGCTATTAAAGACACTATCCCACAAAGTGTGTAAGTTAAAAAGTTAAGGCTTGGATTTATAATCTGAGCCTTTGTTCAAAAATAAGCATAAACTGGTTAAGAACAATACCCCAATTTTGAATTGGCATTGTCCATTTTTTAGTAGCTTCTTTTAATGCGAGATACACTGATTTCATGACGGCATCATCTGTTGG